>DASVBI010000767.1:0-3400 GCA_036375915.1 Terriglobales bacterium
TACTTCCGCTCCCTGCATTTTGGCGATCCCTCCAAGGCCCAGGCGGAGACGGTCTATCGCAAATACCATGCCGGCACTGTGCCCTCAGCGCAGGAATACACCACATTTCAGGACTATATTTTCCGTTACCTGGTCAGCCAAGGTGGTCGTCTCCACTTGCCTGTGCATATCCACACCGCTGTGGGCATCGGCGATTACTTCGATATCACGCACGGCAACATCATGAACCTGGAAAACGTGCTGCGCGACCCGCGCTACAGCAACGTGACCTGGGTGATGATTCACGGTGGCTACCCGCTGGAGCGCGTTGCTATCTGGCTGGGCGCCATGAAGAACGTCTACCTGGACTCTTCGCTGATGGAAATGGACGAGTACCCCGCCCAGTTCAAGCAGTCGCTGAAGGAGTGGCTGGAGCTGTTCCCCGATAAGATCACCTACGGCTCCGACGCCTTTCCCTACAACGACGCCATGGGGGCGGAGGAGAGCGATTGGCTGGGTGTGCAAACCACGCGCGAAGCTCTGGCCGGGGCGCTGGCGGAAATGGTGTCTGAGCACGAAATCAGCGAAGACCGAGCCCTGCAGATGGCCCACGCCTACCTGCACGACACTGCGGCCGGCCTGTACAAATAGGGTTTAGCTTTTCACAGCCTGCCTGGGGCGGATCAGCAATGTCCCAGGGCAGAGAAAAATGCGTGGAATTTTTTGTAACCTGCTCCCCGGTTCACAGTCAGAGCCTATGTCCTAAAGGGGACTGACCAGACATTTGTTTCGATAAACTGAAACAAATGTTACGTCGTTCCTTTTTTGTAATCCCCCTTTCTCTGAAGAGTAACCACCTGAGCAGCTTGTCCAGCCCGGGCCGGCTTGCTAAGATGACCGCCAGTTCTGCTTTTCTCCCCCTCGCGGAATGTGTTCCTGATTAAGTTTTGGGTGCGGCTGTTGCCTGCACCGCTGCAAGGAGTGTGTCATGTCGTGTGGTTACAGCCGCGTTCGCTTGATCTTGTCTTTACTGGTGGCTCTGGTTTTGTGCGGTTTCTCCGCCCTGGCGCAGAATACCATTCACGTTCCGGGCGATCAGTCCACTATTCAGGCCGCGATTAATGCCGCCAGCGCCGGCGACACCGTGCTGGTGGCACCGGGCACCTACGCGGAGAACATCAATTTCGCCGGCAAAGCCATCACCGTAACCAGTTCGGGCGGCGCTTCGGTAACCATCATTGACGGGGGGAACGCCGCGCCGGTTGTGACCTTTGCCAGCGGGGAAGGGTCCCATTCCCTGCTGAATGGTTTCACCATTCAGAACGGGACCTCGACCTTCAATACACAGTACGAGGGCGGCGGGATTTACATTCGCTCGGCTTCCCCGACCATCACCAACAATGTGATTCAGAACAATACCGCCTGTTCCGACGGCGGCGGCATCGCCGTCAGCTTCGGTTCGCCGACAATCCAGGGCAATACCATCCAGAACAATACTCAATCGGCCTGCTCCGGCGGGTCGGGCGGGGGCGGCATCGCGCTGGGCGGGGCCGGCACGGCACAAGTCATCGGCAACGTGATTGTGAACAACACCTGGCCTTCAGGTAATGGCGGCGGCATCTCCATGAATGCTGCCGGCGCGCCCACCATCAAGAACAACATCATTGCCGGAAACACCGCCAGCGGGGTGTCGCCCGCGGCCCAGGGCGGCGGGATCTCGATGGTGAATGACTCCGATCCCCTGCTGCTGCAGAACCTGATTTACAACAACAGCTCGGACCAGGGCGGCGGCGTTTTCATCTCGGTTCCTTCCGGCTCTCGCGGACCCATCCTGCTCAACAATACGATTGCCGGCAACCTTGGCGGGAATCAGGGGTCGGCGGTCTATGCAATCGGCTTCGACAGCCAGGTCCAGTTCTTCAATAACCTTATGATCGGGACCTCGGGCAGCAACGCCGTCTTTTGTGATGGCACCTACAGCCAGCAACCGCCCACTTTTACCAACAATGACGCCTTCAGTTCCAGCGGCACTGGCCTGGACGGAACCTGCGCCGGGCAGGCCGGCCTGAATGGAAATGTCTCCGCCGATCCTCAGTTCGTGAATAGCGGCGGCGCCGATTTCCATCTGCAACCCGCATCTCCCGCGGTTGATGCCGGCGTCAACTCCGCTCCCAGCCTGCCGCCCAACGACTTTGCCGGCAATGTGCGCGTTCTCGATGGCAACAATGACTGCGTCAGCACCATTGACCTGGGAGCCTATGAATTGGTGCGCTCGGCTAACGTGAGTTTTTCCAGCAATGCGCTGGCATTCCCCAGCCAGCCGATTGGCACCTCCAGCAGCCCGCAATCGGTCACCTTGAGCAACACCGGCACTGGCTGCTTCCAGTTCTCCAGTACTGCCATAAGCGGTGACTTTTCGCAGACGAACACTTGCTCATCCGCCGGCCTGCCGGGAGGCGCTTCGTGCGCTTACAGCGTGACCTTTGCACCCTCCGCGATTGGCTCCCGGGCTGGCGCCCTGGCGGTGGGCGGTTCAGACGGAATTAACACCACCAACCTGGACGTTGCGCTAAGCGGAGTCGGGGCCGACTTTTCTGTGGCTGTAGCTCCCAGTTCTGTGACGGTTAAGCACGGGTCGGCGGCCCGCCTTACCGTCACCCTCGCTTCTCTGGGGGGCGCTTTCAATTCCCCGGTAGCGCTCTCCTGCTCCGGTCTGCCCAGCACTGCCCAGTGCAGTTTCTCGCCCCCCAATCCCATACCCGGGACGGGAACCACTTCGGCGCTCACGCTTTCCACAACCGGAAGAACGCCACGCGGGAACTTCAATGTGTTGATTGTGGGAACTTCAGGCAGTGACGTACATTCGGCAACGGTCTTGCTCACTGTGAAATAGCGGGCCGCTGCATGAAAGTAAAGCGCGTGCTCCCATTGGAAGGAGCACGCGCTCTGCTCATGGCGAGAGGAACTTAGCGCGTGGTGGCGACGGCGTTCCGCTTCTCCATGGGCACAAATGCCCGCTCCTGAGCGCCGGTATAAACCTGCCGGGGGCGCGCGATCTTCTGCTCCGGATCCTTCAGCATCTCGTTCCACTGTGCCAGCCAGCCCGCCGTGCGGGGGATAGCAAACATCACCGTGAACATTTCCGGCAAAAAGCCCATGGCCTGGTAGATGATGCCGGAGTAAAAGTCCACGTTGGGATATAGTTTGCGCTTCACAAAATATTCGTCTTCCAGCGCAATCCGCTCCAGTTCCAGCGCGATGTCGAGCTTGGGATTGCGGCCGGTGGCCTCGAACACCCGTTCCGCCGTCCACTTGATAATTTTGGCCCGCGGATCGTAATTCTTGTACACGCGGTGGCCAAAGCCCATCAGCTTGCCGTGGCCTTCCTTGATGCGCTTGATGTAGGCGGGCACGTTCTGCT
>DASVBI010000346.1:0-2675 GCA_036375915.1 Terriglobales bacterium
CCGACCACATCTTCTTCACCAAGCCGGTGAAGAGCCCGTTCACCGACATTGTGGAGCCGGTCGAGGGCTCAGAATTTCCCCTGCACATCATTTACGTCGAGACTGTGGACGGCCTTTATGCGCCCATAGGCCTGCGTAAGCCGCCGGGAAAGGGACCCTTCCCCATCGTGCTGTTCGCGCACATGAACGGCGGAATGGGGGTGCGCTGGCTTCGCGAGTGGACGCAGAACGGCAGTTGGACATCGGAGCAATTCCTGAAGGCGGGCTACGCGGTGGCCTGGATGCGCTACCGCGCCGAAGTAGAGGACACCTACGGCAAGCCGCTGATCGAGGGCAAGCAGGAAGGGCGGCAGATCTTCAGCCGCGGGCCGCTGGAATACGAGGACGCCATCTCCATTATTAAGTTTGTGAAGACGCTTGCCTATGTGGACCCGAACCGCGTCGGCTACCTGGGACTGAGCCATGGCGGTGAAATGCTGATGAAAATTGCCAGCGAATATCACGGCTTGCGCGCCGGCATTGCCAGCGAGCCTGCTTCCATGGACTACCTGGCCAAGCGGCCGCCCGCGCCGGGCACGCCGCGGGGGCCCGAAACGCTGCCGGTAAACAGCCAAGAAATGCAGCGCAAAGCGACGGCGGAAGCGCGTACCCAGCTTGATATGGCGGTAGCCATGAAGCGCATTAACGCCATCACCACGCCGATCTTCATCCAGGGACGCGACCGGGATCACCACCAGGACATTTTCCGGCTCAACTACGAACTGCTGCGCGAGGCGGGCAAGGACGTGCAGTGGAAAAGCTACGACCACAACGAGCACGGGTTTATCTTTGTGAAGCGCAATGCAGAGGGGGTTTATGCGCCCGATCCCATCCAGGGGCAAGCCGTGAAAGATGCCATCGCCTATTTCGACCGCTACATGAAAGCACCGTAACGGCTCGATTTATTTCTCGATCGTGGTCTGCTGGCTGTAAACCAGCTGCCAGCGCCCCTCGCGCTTCGCCCAGATGCGCATGGCCCGGTAGGGCCGGGCGTGGGTGGTGGGTTGCTGCGTGTCCCGCATAACCGCCGTATTGCCAAACACCCGCACATCCATCGAATTGGGCGCCACCGCCCCGATATCCGTCACCCTGCTGCCCTGCGCCTGCTTGCGGATGGTGGCCACGCGGTCAGCCTTGGTCAGCGGATTGCCATTCTCTTTGATGTTGAACACGAACTCGTCGCCCACGTGCCGGGCCCACTCATCCGCGTTCCGCTGGTTGACGGCTGTCTCCAGCCCCTGCCACGATTCCACCACCTGCTGCTGTTCGGCAGAGCCGTGGTAGGGCACGGTCTTGCATGGGTTTTCGCAGGGCGTTCCCGCCGCTACGGTGGCCTGTTCCTGCTTCGCGCCGCCCTCGATATTGGTCTGCTGGCCCAGCAGGATGCGCCAACTGCCTGCTTCCTTCACCCAGACCCTGACAAAGCGCAGGTGCGCGCCAGGCGTCTTCTGCGCTCCGGTTATAAACATCACGCTGGCGTAGTCGTGCAGCTTGGTCTCAGTTTCGGCCGGTGCGCTCTGAGCAGTTCCATCCAGGAACTGTTGCTTGTCCAAGGTGAGGCCGTTGGCCTCGGTCCAGCCGAAGCCGCTGGCCATCGAGTCTCGAAGGGCTGCCTTGTCCCACTTTCCCATGGCGCGGACGAACGCCTGGTCGGCCCGCCACACCGCCTGCTCATCTTTGCCCTGCTTAGACGGAACTGCCCATGCGGTAACTCCCGCCCACAGCCCAAGCGCGACCACCAGCATCCACATGGTTGCGCCCACTGAGCCTCGACGAAATCCGCACCGCGGCTTAATTTCAGCACAGTTATGCATTCGGATTTCTGCCTCCGGCAGGCTAATGCGAAGAATATTTACGGACTTCCTGCAGGTGGGCGCGCATGGCCTCGCGCGCGGCTTCCGACTGCTGCCCTTCGACAGCTTCCAGAATCCGCTTGTGGTGCAACTGGCTGCGCCTGGGAGCACCTTTGATCTGAAATAACCGGATGCGTTCCTCCCGCAACAGACCGACAATGGAATCGAGCAGCGACAGGATGAGGGGATTGCCCGCCGCCTCCGCGAGAGCGAGGTGAAAGTCCAAGTCGGCTTCGATATACCCGTCCGGGTTATCCAGGTTGCGGTCCATGGCCTGGTATGCATCCCGCATAGCGCGCAGATGCTGCGGCTGCACGCGGGTGGCGGCTAGAGCCGCGATATGCGGCTCCAAGATGTTCCGTACCTCCCCCAGGTGGGCGCTGCCGTCCAGTTGCCCCATTTTGGCCATCAGGTCCAGGGACTGACGCATGACCTGCGACATGCCATGGGTGATGAACGTGCCTCTCCCGGAGAAGGGCTCAATCAAGCCCTTTTCGCGCAGCGTCCTGGCCGCCTCCCGCACCGCCGTGCGGCTCACGCCAAACTGTTGCGCAAGAACGTGCTCGCCGGGCAACTGATCTCCTGGTTTCATGCTGCCGTCCAGGATCCATTGCTCGATCTGCTGCACGATGCGTTCGTAGCGCCGCGGCGCCTGGATTGCCTTGGCCACGAGTCCAACCTCCGCCCCAGCACGGCCCTTTTTTCGGCGCTACTTGCTGCGACAGTGCTGAGAGTTTGCTGGTGGATAAAAGTGAGGGCCGAACCGGCGTCCGGCCCTCGCTC
>DASVBI010000421.1:0-6791 GCA_036375915.1 Terriglobales bacterium
CAGGTTTTTGGCCGGAACACCCGCGATGTTGAGCGCCCCGAAGGCGGTGCCCAGCAAGCACACCAGGATGAGGATGGCCACCGGCGCGGCCACCCCGGTCTGGCTCTGGAATTGGTGCGCCATCATACCGCCGCGGACGTCGAGCAGCATCATGGTGAACAGGAACAGCACGATGATGGCGCCGGCGTAGATGATGACCTGGATGGCGGCGACGAATTCCGCGCCCAGGAGCAGGTACTCGACCGCCAGCGAGCCCATGACCACGATCAGGGACAGCGCGCTGCTGATGGGATGGCGCTGGATGAGCAGGTTCAGCGCCCCCGCCACCGCAATCACGGCAAAAACCGAAAATAGGATGAGATGAAGCATGTTCAAGCTTACTAGCTCACTGGTTCTCGGCCTTTGGCTGCGGGCTCTCGGCCGTAGCTACTTTTCGGTAGAGACGTAACTTGTTAGGTCTCGCCTGCCTTCGTTGTGCTGCACGCGAGATCCTTCGGGCCCTAGGGCCCTCAGGATGACGCCTTCCTGCGGAAGGCGAGACGTTGCAAGCAACGCCTCTACCGCTATTCTGTCTAGCTCCCAGCTACGTGTACCAAAACCCAGCTTTTCTAATTACTCAATTACCCGATTACACAATTACTCAATGCCCTAAGCTCTTAGCGCCACCACTAGCCCCGTGATGACCAGGTTCGCCACTGCCAGAGGCAGCAGCACCTTCCAGCCGAACCGCATCAGCTGGTCATAACGGAAGCGGGGCAGCGTGCCACGAATCCAGATGTACAGGAAAATGAACGCAAACACCCGCAGCGCGAACCAGAACACGGGCAGAATTTCCTGCAGCCAGGCGGGGCCGAACAGCGGCCCATGCCAACCGCCCAGGAAAAGGAGCGAGGCCAGGCAGGCCACGGTAAACATGTTGGCGTATTCGGCCATGAAGAACATGGCAAACTTCAAGGAGCTGTACTCGGTATGGTAGCCGGCCACCAGTTCTGTTTCCGCTTCCGGCAGGTCGAACGGAATGCGGTTGGTTTCGGCAAAGGCCGCCATCAGGTAAATAAAGAAGGCGACAAACTGCCCTTGAAAGAAATTCCACCTGGGCAGCCAGCCCCACCAGGTGCCGGCCTGGGCATCCACGATGCCGCGCAGGCTGAAGGTGCCGGAAAGAATCAGTACACCCACCAGGGAAAGGCCCAGAGCGACTTCATAGCTGATCATCTGCGCCGTGGCGCGCAGACCGCCCAGCAGGGAATACTTGCTGTTGGAAGCCCATCCCGCCAAGGCGATGCCGTACACGCCAATCGAAGTGATACCCAGGATCACCAGCAGTCCGATATTGACGTCGGTGATCTGCAGCGGAGTGTGCACGCCGGCCACCGTGACCCAGCCCCCGATGGGAATGACGGCCATCGAAGTTACGGCGAAAATCATGGCGATCATGGGCGCCGCAATGTACAGCGGCTTATAGACGTGGGGCGGCGTGATGTCTTCCTTGAACAGGAACTTGGCGCCGTCGGCCAGCGGCTGCAGCAGGCCAAAGGGGCCGACCCGGGTGGGGCCCCAGCGGTTCTGGATGCGGCCCACCAGCTTACGCTCCAGCCAGACCGTGTAGGCCACGCCGGTAAGCAACACGACGAGCGCGATCACGATCTTGATGACGGAGACGAGGATGAAAGTGCCTAAGTTCAAATGCGGGTCCTAACCAGTGACCAAGTTTCAAAGCTCCAAGGTTTCAAAGTTTCGAAAACCAACTCTCCAGTAGAGACATAACTTGTTACGTCTCCGCGTTCGTGGTGCTGCACGCCAGATCCTTCGGACCCAAGGGCCCTCAGGATGACGCCTTCCTGCGGAAGGCGAGAGGTTGCAAGCAACGTCTCTCCCCCGAGAGCCGGCAGCCGACGGCCGTAAGGCCTGAAACCTTGAAACTTTGAAACCTTTACACCAGCGCTTCTTTGTCTGCCTTCTCTACCGCCACCCGCCGCGGGTTCTCAATCACCGAATTCAGGGTGCGCGAATAGCGGCCCAGCGTGCCTGAGGTGACCAGCGTGTCGTTGGCGGGCAGGATCAATTCGGGATGGCTGGCGATGGGTCCGGCCACGCCTTCCTCCACGGTTGTGTGCTGGTCGTTGCCGGCCAGCAGTTCCAGGCGCGAAACGTCGTATCCGGGCACCAGGCGCTGAATTTCGTCGAGCATGGCGATGGCATCGAAGGGGCTGAGCTTAGGTTCGAGCCCGTGCGCTTCCAGCCACACGGCATGGCGGTCAGCCTCGCCCGACTGCACGCCGCGCGACTGCCCAAGGTCGGCGCGCTCCGCCTGACGAAAGGGCACCAGATTGCGCAGGTCGAAGCCCATGCGGTCGGCCACGCGCAGCAACATCTCGAAGTCACTCTTTACGGAGGTGATGTCGCCGGCCTTTTTCAGCAGCTGCAGGTCGCCGCAGGTATTGGTGAAGGTGCCCGACTTCTCGTAAGCGTTGGCGGCGGGCAGAACGACCTCCGCGAGCAGCGCGGTTTCCGTCAGAAACATGTCCTGCACGACGGTGAAAGTCTTAGAGAGCGCGAAGGGATCAATATTGAAGCGGGCCACGGGATTAGCGCCCACGATGTAGAGCGCCTTCAGGCGGTCGCCCTTGGCGGCTTCCATCATCTGCAGCAGGTTCATGCCCGGCTCGGCGGGCAAGGGCGCGCCCCACTCCTCCTGGAAGCGGGCGTCCGCACCCACAGGCACGTACCCCGGCAGCAGGTCGGGAAAGAGGCCCATGTCGGCAGCGCCGCGCGAGTTGGCGTAATCGCCCAGGCAGACAAACTTTGCGCCGGGTATGGCGGAGCCGAAGCGCACGAGCGTTTCGATGTCGCGCCCACGCAGTTCCGAACCAAAGATGATGACCAGGTTCTGCTCGCCGCGCAGCCTGTCACGCAGGGCGATGAGCGCTTCGCGGGTGGTCTCGCCTGAAGCCAACGCGTTGGCGGCGGAGTCATCGCCTGCCAGGAACGCGGCCGCTTGCGGCTCCGTGCCGGGAGGGATCAGGGTGAAACTGGCGGCCTGGCGGCGCAGCTTGATGGGCGAAGAATTCACCAGGTAAAGACGAGCCCGATGCAGGCGCACGTTGTTGCGAATCTGCCAGGCGAGCAACGGGTGCTGCTCGGTGGGATTGTTGCCGATCAGCAATATGGCCGGCGCATTGAACACGTCACGCATGCCGGCGGTGGCGTCCTTCTTGCCCGCCAGCGCGCCGGCGAAGGCAGGGAAGTCGGCGGTGCGGTGGTGGTCAATGTTATTGGTGCCCAGCACCAGGCGGGCGAACTTCTGCAGCAGATAGTTCTCTTCATTGCTGGTGCGGGCGGAGCCGATCACGCCGATGGCCTGCCCGCCGTGCTGTTCGCGGATCTGCTTCAGGCGCAGAGCAATATGCTCATAGGCCTGATCGTAAGTGGCGGGCACATGCCGGCCATCCTTGCGGAGGAGCGGCTGCCTGATGCGATCATCGTGGTTGGCAAAATCGAAAGCAAAGCGGCCCTTGATGCAGAGAAAGTCGCCGTTGATGCCGCTCTTTTCGCGGTTGTCGCCGCGCACAATCTGCATGCCGGTGGGCGAGCGCCGTACGCCCAGCGTGGTTTTGCAGCCGTCGGCGCAGTGTGTGCACACCGTACCCACGTGCTTCATCTCCCAGGGGCGGGTCTTGTAACGGTAGGCGCCGGAGGTAAGCGCGCCCACGGGGCAGATATCAATGCACATGCCGCATTCTTCACACTCCAGGTAGTCGGAGTGGTTAGGCACGATGAGCTGGGCGGAGCCGCGGTTGGCGGTGCCCAGCGCCCACACGTCCATGCCTTCGCCACAGACGCGCACGCAGCGGTAGCACATGATGCAGCGCGGGCGATCGAAGTACACCACCGGCGACCACTGCTGCTCATCCTTGTGGTTCTTGATGTCAATGAGCTTGGACTCGGCCGCTCCGTAGGAGAAAGTCATGTCCTGCAGTTCGCACTCGCCGCCGGCATCGCACACCGGGCAATCGAGCGGATGGTTGGCGAGGACCAGCTCCAGCATGGCTTTGCGCGCCTGTCGCACTTCGTCAATGTCGGTGCTGACCACCATGCCTTCGGTGACCACCGTAGTGCAGGCGGTCTGCAGCTTGGGCATCTTCTCGATTTTCACCAGGCACATGCGGCAGGCGCCCTGCAGGGAAAGGCCTGGGTAATAGCAGAAAGAGGGCACCTCGATGCCCACGCTCTTGCAGGCTTCAATGAGCAGCGTGCCGGCGGGAACCGCCAGCTTCTTGCCGTCAACCGTGATGTTTACGTCGGGCATAAGAATATTGAGTAATTGTGTAATTTGGTAATTGTGTAATTTAAAAGCCTTCTCGCCCCGTTCGTGCTTACGGAATGGTTCTGCAATTACTCAATTCCACAATTACCCGATTACACAATCGCTCAGGCCGGCACCGCCTCCAGCACCTTCGCCTCAAAGGGGCAGGGCCGGCCGTGCAAGTGATCTTCAAATTCCTGGCGGTATTTCTTCACAATCGAAATCGCCGGCATGGCTGCAGCATCGCCCAAAGGACAGAAGGTGCGGCCGAGCATGTTTTCCGCCAGATACTGAATGTTGCCGATGTCCTTTTCCACCCCGCCTCCGGCATGGAAGCGGTTGAGCGTTTTCTTCAGCCAGTCGGTGCCTTCACGGCAGGGAATGCACCAGCCGCAACTCTCGTGCTGGTAGAACATCATGATGCGCTGCAGGTATTTGACCATGCAGGTAGTGTCGTCGAGCACGACCACGCCCCCCGAACCCAGCATGGAGCCGGCCTTCATGAGCTGGTCAAAATCCATGCCCACGTCGCACTCATCGGCCTTGAGCACCGGGGTGGAGGAGCCGCCGGGCGTGACCGCTTTCAGCTTATTGCCGGAGCGAATGCCGCCGGCGACCTCGAAAATCATCTTTTTCAGGTTGTAACCCAGGGGCAGCTCGTACACGCCCGGCTTGGCCACGTGGCCGCTGAGGCAGAACAGGCGGGTGCCGCCGTTTTTGGGCGTGCCCAGGCTGGCGTACCATTCGCCGCCGCCCAGCATGATGTGAGGCACGCTGGCCAGCGTTTCCACATTATTGATGACGGTGGGCCCGCCCCACAGGCCGACCACGGCGGGAAAAGGCGGGCGGATGCGCGGCACGCCGCGCTTGCCCTCCAGCGATTCCATGAGCGCCGACTCTTCTCCCACTTCGTAGGCGCCGGCGCCGCCGTGCCAGTAAACGTCAAAATCGTAGCCGCTGCCGAAAATATTCTTGCCCAGAAAGCCGCGGGCATAGGCGTCGGCCAGCGCCTTTTGCATGATTTCGGAAAGGTAGCGGTACTCGCCGCGAATGTAGATGTAGCCGGTGTGCGAACCCACGGCAATGCCGGCCACTACCACGCCTTCGATGACCGCGTGCGGATCATGTTCCAGTATGAGGCGATCCTTGCAGGTGCCAGGCTCGCTCTCGTCGCCATTGCACAGCACGTACTTGGGCTTGGGCGCCTGCTTGGGCACGAAGCTCCACTTCATGCCGGTAGGAAAGCCGGCGCCGCCGCGGCCGCGCAGGTTGGAGGCTTTCATCTCGTTGATGATGGCATCCGGGCCGATGCTGAGCGCCTTCTGAACCGCCTTGTAGCCGTCGAGCTCCAGGTAGCGGTCGAGATTGGCCGCACCCTGGCCGAAGCGCCGGGAGACGACCTTGACTTCATCGGGATGGCTCACCAAGTCTGCCATAAGACAATTTGTAATTTAGTAATTTGCAACTTGTAATTGGAAAACGCCATCGCGTGACAAATTACAAATTACCAATTACTCAATTACCAATCCGCTTCATTGCGTTCCTTTCTTCCTGTACTCGTCTAGAACCCGTTCGGCTTTCTCCGGCGTCAGCTTCTCGTGGAAGTCGTAGTTCACCTGCATGGCGGGCGCCCAGCTGCAGGCGCCGATGCACTCCACCTCTTCAAAGGAAAACATTCCGTCAGCGCTGGTGCCTTTGTGGCCGATGCCCAGGCGCTTCTTCAAGTGCGCGATCACCTCGTCGGCGCCGCACAGCATGCAGCTGATGTTGCGGCACACCTGCACGTTGTACTTGCCGCGCGGTTTTGTGGTCAGCATGGAGTAGTAGCTGATTACGTTGCGCACTTCCAGTTCCGTCAGCTCCAGGCGCTGGGCGATCTCGCGGATGGCCTCGTCGGTCAGGTAGCCGAGCTCGTCCTGCATAAAGAGCAGGGTGGGCACCAGCACTGAGCGCTTGGTGGGATAGTGGCCCAGCATCTCGGTGAAGCGAGCTTCGAAGGCGTCAGAAAGCTTCATGCTGTTCGTCTGATTTGTAATTTAGCAAGTTGTAATTTGTAATTTTCAACTCCGGCTGCGCGCGGTGTGCTGCGACGCTGTAAACAGGGCTGTCAGTTCGCGCGCTTCATTGCACAACGGAGCCAGTTTATCTTTCTTCATGATCTCGGCATCAGCCAGCATTCCCAGCCAGAACATAGTCTCGTCCGCTTCTTCGACTACGATTCCCAATCGCGCGATGAATTCAGCGCGCGATCTTGCCCGGCATACTGCCCGGTAATTAGCTGCTACCGCTGTTCCGCACCGTAACAGCTGTTTTCCAATGACTTGCGCCTCGGCTGATTTCGGCAATGCGCGATAAAGTCGAATCACCCGCAACGCAAAGTTCTTAGTCCGCTCCCGTAACTCCTCCGGAGACGGCATACAAATTACCAATTACAAATTAGTCAATTACAAATTACACAATTACCCGATTACACAATTACTCAATT
>DASVBI010000194.1:0-3376 GCA_036375915.1 Terriglobales bacterium
TTGGCGTCTACCTGCGGCGGCAGCGGCAGCTGCACCAGGATGCCGTCAATTTCGTCACGCTGGTTGAGCCGGCGCACCAACTCCAGCAGCTCAGCCGTGGTCACCGACTGCGGCGGCGTGTGCTTTTCGCTGTAAAGGCCGAGCTCCTCGCAACTTTTGACCTTGCCGCGCACGTAAATTTCGGACGCGGGATTGTTGCCGGCCAGGATGACGGCCAGCCCGGGGCGCACTCCGGCACCCGTCATCTCGCGCGCCTGCTGCGCCACTTCCGCCTTGATTTCCGCGGCGATTTTGTTGCCGTCCAGGATGGTGGCCGCCATGAACTCCTCTTTGTTCCAGGGGGAACTTTGAATTCTAAATCATCGCCCGCTGTGCCACAGCAGAAAGGCCGAGCGCCCAGGGGGCAAACGGAAGGGGGGAAGCCGGGGCGGTTCAGCATGAGTCCTCAATTTGGGAAAGTGGTGCCGACTTTGTCCACATCGGGAAGCGGCGCTGGCCCCTAAGGAGTAAAATTAGTGCGCCATGATCTCTCCAGAGCTGCTGGAAATTTTGGTCTGCCCGGTGTGCAAGAAACGCCTGGTCCTGAAGCACGAAGGCGAGAGCCTGCAATGCGGTGAATGCCGGCGGGTTTACCCCATCCGCGACGGGATTCCCATTCTGCTGGTGGATGAGGCGGTAATCGAACCGGCCTAGAGCGCCAGGATTTGGCATTTCGCGGCAGGGAAACGTGTTTTTTTGTGTCAGTTCGGGAGCGTGAGCCCACCCGGACAAGCCCAGTCTCCTTCCAAGCCCTTGTGATGACGCAACTTGTCGTGCGCAACTACTTGTTGTTTCAAGGGTTTAAGCCTCTATAAACGCTGGTGAAATAAAACCCCGCAAACTGGCACTTGCGGCATCAAAATTGCTTGCAACATAGGTGCAGTCTGCGGAGTCTAATTGCCAGAAAGAAGCACGGGTCGGAGGTGATGCCATGACGGACGAGAAGTTCAATGTGACCGAATTGGCGGCTTTGAGGAGCGACCTGTTGCAGGGAGGCATCGATTCCCGCGAAGCTGCGGAATTGCTGCAGGTTTTCCTCATGGGTCGTGGGTACGGAGTTTCGCAAGAGGCAGCCCGGGATGCTGCCAGCCGGGTCGAGGGCTCAGGCTGCTCCCTGGATGTAATTCAGAAGGAACTGGAAAGTATGGCGCTGGTGAATTAGCGCAAGTGCATACGGCGCATGGTCGCCACCCTGGCGCCGGAGTTGAGAGCGAGGTGGCAGCAGTAAATTTCCAACTGGATTCGAATGGTGATGGCCGGGCCAACCAGCCCGGCCGTTGTGTTTTGAGCTGACTGGCTGACTAGCTGAATAGCGGAGCAGTTCGGCTCGGGCTCGCCGTTGTCGCCCCTTCGACACAGCCAGCCTCAATCTAGTCAGCTAGATAGCCAGTCAGCTTCGTCAGCCGGTTAGTCAGCTTCGTCAAGGAATCCTGCAGACCTGCAGGCTGGCGTTGGCATAAGGGCAATTCATGCCAGCCACAGGATGTTCCAGCACCACCCAATTCACCCCAAACTGTCGCCTCAGCCGCTGGAAGTCGCTTAGCTGAAAGTTGCTCCAGCCCTTCTCCGCTTCGACCTGGCGCTGCCACACGGGGGCGAGTTGGGGAAACATGCTGGCTGCTCCGCTGTCCTTGAGAGCGTCGGCCAACATGCTGCGCTGGGCGATGGCGCGAAAGCCATGCTGATCTTCGCCGGGCAGCCCCATGTGCTGCGGGTCAAGGGCGAAGTAGGCGTCCACGGGGGTGTGGTCCCGGATCCATTCGAAAGTCTGTACCCAGGGATTGGTATTTCTGGTCCAGGGGAGCTCGAGGTGGGGCGTATCAGGAAACAGCTGCCGCTGGGCGTACCACATGCCCAGGCACAAGGGCAGGAACAGAACCACCCAGCGCCACAGCTGGCCGCGCAGTATCCATTCCGCCAGCAGCCCGCCACTAAATACGAACAAAAGAACGTAGACCAGGTGCAGCGCCCGCATGGGCTGCAGTTCGGCCAGGTTGGCCAGCTGAGGAGGAATGGTGATGACCAGGGCGGCGGCAAAGAAGAGCAGCTCGAAAAATATAAGCGCTGAGCACATGCGCGCCAGCACGCCTTGACCATGGCGGAGGGCAATGCTGCGGTACCACCAGAAAAGGGCCAGGGGAGCAAAAATTCCCAGCCATTCATACCATTCCCAGCGCAGCAGGAAGAAGTATTCGCGGGTATTGAGAATCTGCCGGTAGGCCTCAGTGAGGGGAGGAAAGAGACCCAGGGGCAGCAGGGCCAGCGCCACCGCCGATGCGAGCTCCCGCTTCGCGTGCTCGCGGCGTTCCATCCAGATGACGAAAAACATGCAGGCCGCGCCGAAAACCACCATCAAAGGGTGGATCAGCCCGGTCAGCGCAATCCACAGCAGCCCGCGCAGCCACTTGTGCTCCACCACGTTGACGATGGCCAGCAGAATCATGGGAGTGGAGAGGGAGCGGGTATTGAGATACTGGTCCATGATGTAGAGCGAGGTGCCTGCAACCGGGATGGTGAGGAGAGCAGCGACCAGAGCCACGCCTCCCCAAACCGCGCGCGGACTGGCAAAGCACAGCCGGGCAACACGCCAGCAGGCAAACAGCAGCAGAAAGATGGCCAGCAATTGCCAGAGCAGCATGGCGTAAGCCAGGGGAAGGTGGGATAGGCGCACCGAGGCCGCGATCAGGTTGGGATAGAGCGTCATGTGCGCATGCGAAGCAAAGAAGCCCTGGTTGTATGGGAAGAGCTGAGGATTGAGGAGCTTGAGAACTCCGGGCAGGTAGATTTCTGCGTCCTCGACACCGGGATGGTATCCGGCAACCGCGGCCGCGCTCAGGGTGAGCAGCAGAAGAGCGGCAAACGTTTTAAGGCTGAAAGGGGATTTGCCCAAGAATTCCGCCTAGGTCGCCGAAAGGCTGTGGCCGGCGCTGTGGGCATAGTAATTGTTGCCGCCGGTTTCCAGCTTCCGGCCCGCCGGGTTAAAGACACGAAAGCGGCCCAGGCCAGCTTTCTGCAGGCCGAATTGCAGCGAGGTGGCCAGCACTCCCAGCCCGTACTTCACGCTGCGGCGGAAGTTGATGGAAGAGGCTTCGGGAAAGTACTTGGTGGGACAAGAAACTTCGCCGATGTGGAAACCGAAATACACGCACTGGGCCAGCATCTGGTTGTCGAAAACAAAGTCATCGGAATTTTCCAGCAGCGGCAGTTCCGACAAAACGCGACGGCTGAAAGCCCGGTAGCCGGTGTGGTACTCGGAAAGTTTGGCGCCCAGAAACCAGTTCTGCACCAGGGTGAGGAAGCGGTTGGAGATGTACTTGTAACGCGGCATGCCGCCGCG
>DASVBI010000125.1:0-12957 GCA_036375915.1 Terriglobales bacterium
CCGCGGCCTCGCCGCAAGTGGCTGCGTTCACCCCAGGGACCCCGGTCAGTGGATACGCTCCGGCGCCCACGCCTAACGGGATCCGCTACCTGGTGAATGGCGAGCCCGCCTTACCGCCTGACGGCACGCCCGACTGCACTCCAGCGGACATCTACACCAGCTTGGTGCCGGTGACCCCAGGGAATGCATCCGGCGTGGGCACGCTGCAATTCACCGGTTGCCAGTAAACCGAAACGAAAAACGGCGGCAGCCTGCCAGGCTGCCGCCCCTTCACAAACCCATTGACTACTGCCTCACCGCGCCCCAAACAGCTTGGCCCACTCCTCGGGAGGCGTTGGAGGATGAGTCTCAGGCTCCAGGTTGGCGAGCACATGCTCCCTGGAACTCATGCCGACCAGCGAAGTGGTCAGCCCGGGGGCTGACCGCGAGAACTGGATGGCGTTGGCGGCGTCGCCCGACATTCCCAGCCGCTGGCGCACAAAGTCGGGCAGATTGCGAATCAGTTGCCCCTGGTGCAGGGTGGCGCTGCCTACCACTGCCAATCCCGCGCGGGCAGCCATCTTAATCACTGACATGCTTTCCCCGTCCAGCGACTGGTTGGCGCGGGCGAAGGCCTCGGTCATGCCCAGGTTAAAGGGGAGCTGCAGGAAACGGAAGTGGTGTTGCTCGCCTCCGGCAGCGCGGGCAAGGTCGAGCAGGGCGGCCAGGCTGATGTAATCCCGCTCCTCTTCCCGC
The DNA here is from genome assembly GCA_036375915.1 of Terriglobales bacterium. Classification (GTDB taxonomy): domain Bacteria; phylum Acidobacteriota; class Terriglobia; order Terriglobales; family Acidobacteriaceae; genus JAICWP01. The sequence continues at coordinate 736 of DASVBI010000125.1, forward strand.
ACGCGCAGTCCATTCCAGGTGGCCACTCCGTAATAGCGGATTTTGCCCTGCTTAACCACTTCCTCCAGTGTGCTAAAGGCGGCGTGCAGCCGTTCCCGGAAGCCTGGACGCGCCACCTCGGCGAGCTGCGATTCGGGGTTATGGACGTAGAAGACGTCTATGGTCTCCAGCCCCAGGTTGCGGCGCGAGCGCTCGATCTGGTCGGCCAGGTAGCGCGGCGCCATGCAGTGGCTGCCGCCCGCGACCTGCTGGGGGTCAAGAATGCCGGGCTGAACGTATTCGCGCATGAAGTAGCCGCGCATGTCGGCGGGCATATCGCCATCGAAGGCCAGGAAGCCGGCCTTGGTGCACACCAGGACTTCATCGCGTCGCAGCTCACCGCTGCTTACCAGTTCGGCCAGCACCGACCCGATGGCGCGCTCCGAGCGCTGGTGGCGGTAATTAATAGCCGTGTCCAACAGATTGATTCCAGAACGCAAGGCGGTACTGATGGCCTCCCGGTATTGGGCGTCAACCTGGTCATTGGCCTCACCCAGATAGGTTCCAAGGCCGACTGAGGAGAGCCACAGCTCGCCTACCCCGGGCACTGCCTGCGGGCGGCGGAAGTGTCCAGCATCCCGCAGCTTGGAAAAGCGGTCGCGGTAACGCGCCGTACCTTCGGCGGTGGCAAATCCCGGAATCATCAGCCGTAAGTCTATCAGCCACCCCGGACTTGCATCCCAGCACCATTCCAGGGGCAAGCAAGTCCACAGATCGGCAATATAACCGTCTCATTAACAACAACTTAGCTAGGATAAGGCCGGTTTACCCGTTGCCTAGTCCTGTCCTGGAACGGGATAATACGGATTCGTATGCCGGAGCAGGTAGCCATTCCGACCACCCAGGACCAGGCGCACATCCAGTCCTTGCCCGAGCCGTCCTTACAAAGTCAGGCTCAGGAAGTTGTGCCTGCCCTGGTGCCATTGCAAGGCTCCATCCTGGTAATGATCCTCTACGACGTGTGCGAGGAGATTCACCTGGATGAGGTACGGCGCATTGTGGGAGCCAGGCCGGTAGCGCCTGCCTTCAAGAGCGCAGCCCCGGCTTATGTGCGCTTTGCCCGGCCGCCGGTGGTGGAGCGGGTGGAGCCCATCGTCCTGGCCCACGGGGAGCGTCTGGAGGCCCAGATCAAGTATTACGACTACGGGGTAGTAAGCATCATTTTTGAGCTGCCCTTCGCGGGTGAGTGGCAGAGCCTGGCACAGCTGGCCAGCAGCTGGATGTGGGAGGGGGATTTCGACCGCCATGCCTCCGCCATAGCCCGGCAAAAGCTGGAGCGCGCCCGTGCCGCGCTGGTGAAACCCTATCAGACATGGCTGAGTGAGGATTATTTCATTTTCCAGGCACGGCAAGTGGCCGGAAACCCTTCGGCCTCGGAGCTGCTGGCTAAGCAGGGCGGGGCCATCGCGCAAATCGTGCGCGGCGAGACGGGGGCCATTTCCGAGAACGAGCGGAACGAGGTGCTGCAGTCGAGCATTTCCTACTACCCCAATGACTTGGCGGTTATTGGCTGGAACGCCGCCTTCGTTTACGACAGCGCCGTCGGGGGGGAGACCGCCACCGAACTGCTGGAGTACGCCAACTCGCAGCTGCTGGAGTTCCGCCATTATGACGAACTGCTGACACGCGAGTTGGAAGGCGTTTACCGCTCACTCGACCGCGGCACCGGCCTGTGGCGGCGCTGGAGCCTGGCCCGCGAGGCTACCCGACTGCACACCGTGCTGCTGGATGTGACCGAGCTCTCGGAGCGCGCCGATAATGCCATCAAGTTCTTGAGCGACATGTTCTCCGCCCGCCTCTACCGCCTGGCGGCCGCCAAGGTGGGCGTGATTGATTACAAAAACCTGGTCAACCAGAAGATCCGCACCGCCGAAGATCTCTACCGCTTCATGGTGGACCAGTTCCACCAGGCGCGCGCCTTCGCCGTGGAAGTGCTGGTGGTCATCATCCTGATTGTGGAATTCATTGCGCTGTTCCACAAACCCGGCTAGCTGCCGCTCCGGCCCCCTGCGGAGAAATTCTTCACCGCCGCGGATCAAGCACCAGGAATAAGGCCATAGCTACATGTATGGGACTGCCGCCCCTTCGGCAGGCTCAGGGCGGGCTCTCGGCTGTCCGGGCGAGCTCCATTCGCCTAATAGCCGGGCTGCGCCCGACCGCACAGGCGAGGGCGCTTGTGCCTACGTGAATCTTGCCGGTGTAGACTCCTGTTCATGCCTGACAGCGCAATTTCCCCTGTGCGCTGGCTTTTTGGACCCGGCCCCAGCGGCGCCGACGGCCACCTGGGCGCGCGCTGGATTTTTTTGCGCGCCCTGGGGCTGATCTACTACTCCGCTTTCTTCTCGCTGCTTTTTCAGGTCACCGGGCTGATCGGACCCAACGGCATTCTGCCCGCCAACGACTACCTCCGCTACCTGGCCCAGCACCTGGGCACGGTGGAACGGTATTGGTATGCGCCCACCGTGTTCTGGCTGAGCAGCAGCGACGTGGCACTGAAGCTGATGTGCTGGACCGGCATGGCAGCCGCGGTGCTGCTGACCATCAACTTGTGGCCGCGGGCCATGCTGCTGGTCTGTTTTGTGTCATATCTCTCGTTTGTGGCGGCGCTGCAGGATTTTTCCAGCTACCAGTCGGATGGCATGCTGCTGGAAGCCGGCTTCATCGCGCTGTTTTTTGCCGCTCCCGGCCTTCGGCCCAGATTGGGGCGCGAACATCCACCATCGCGGGCCGCGCTGTTCCTGCTGCAATGGGAGTGGTTCCGCATCTATTTCGAATCCGGCTGCGTGAAGCTGCTCAGCGGCGACCCGCAGTGGCGGCATTTCACCGCCATGGACCAGTATTACCAGAACGGACCGCTGCCCACCTGGATTGGCTGGTACGCGCAGCACCTGCCGCACTGGTTTCACGCTTTTACCGTTGGCCTGACCCTGGCGGTGGAACTGGGAATCGTGTTCCTGATGTTTGTGCCCTGGCGGCGGCTGCGGGGGTTGGCCTTCCTCATCGTGACGCCGTTTGAAGTCGGCATTATCCTGACCGCCAACTACACCTTCCTGAATTACCTGGTATTGAGCCTGGGATTTCTGCTGCTGGATGACGGGGCGCTGGGGCTGGTGCGGCCGCGAAGCGCAGCCGCGTGGCTGAAGAGCAGGCTGGCCGGCACCCCTCCCGCCGAATTGCCGGCCGAGCTGGTTGTGGATGGCGAGGGAGGCCGGTTTATCCGGTTGCGGCAACACCTTTCCGCCGTCCGCCTGGCCATTATGGCGGTGGTGCTCTCCTGGATTTTCTACGTCACGAGTGTGCTGCTGCTGTGGCTGTTCTTCCCCCACCTGCCGCTGCCCACGCAGCCGGTGGCGGCGCTGGAGCCCTTTCGCATCGCCAACCGCTACGGCCTGTTTGCGGTAATGACCCGCGCCCGCTACGAAATTGAATTCCAGGGCTCTGAGGATGGAAAAACGTGGGTGGCGTACCCCTTCCGCTACAAGCCGCAGGACCCGGCGAAGCCGCCCGGAATCTACGCGCCCTACCAGCCGCGCTTCGACTGGAACCTGTGGTTCGCATCGCTGGATAACTGGCGCGACAATCCCTGGGTGGCGCACACCGAGGAGTTGCTGCTGATCAACGATCCCGAGGTGCTTTCGCTGTTTGCCGGCAATCCGTTCGCCAACCAGGCGCCGACAAAGGTACGCGCCGTGCTATGGCAATACTGGTTTACGGATCTGGCTACCCAGCGCCAGCAGGGCCTGTGGTGGCGCCGGCAGGAACTCGGTTTGTACGCGCCGGCGCTGGAACGCCACCCCGACGGCAGCATGGGGGTGACCGCCATGCCCGGCGCACCTCCGCCGCAGCCCTAAGCCCGTTCACCACAGAGGCACAGAGGCACAGAGGGGGATTTACGATTTTCGATTGGTCGCACCGCCGTTCATTCGTCAATCTTCAATCATCAATCGTCAATTGTTCTCTGCGCCTCTGAGGCGAGCTTTTAGTTCTCCGGAGGCAGCAAACCCCCGCAGAATTTTCGCATCTCTTGTTTTTTAGCCGCCACCCGGCTCGGTTTGCGGTAGGCTGGGTTTGAGCACAACCTCGAAATTTTCACAGGAGGCAGTAATGAAGGCATTTCTTTTTGGACTGGGGATGGGCATCGGTCTGGGCGTCCTGTTCGCTCCCATGAGCGGCCAGGAAACGCGCGACAACATCGCCGAGCGCGCCACCGACTTGGCCAGTTCGGCTCGCGAAACTTTCGAGCAAGGCCGGGAGAGGGTCCGCCGCGGCGTGAGCACATTGAGAGGTGAAGGCGAGACTCGGCCCACAGGCACGGAGTCTCCCAACGCGTAGTTCTTTCTTGACGGTTTCCTTTTGATTGACGATTGACGATTGAAGAACCTGCCCGGGTGCCACTCAGGTTGGCGCGCAGGGCCGCCTTTCAATCGTCAATCGAAAATCCTCCAGCATCATTGGCTGCGGTAACCTCCAATCCCTCAATTGTTCCTCCCGTCTTCGCTTCTGGCGCTCCCTGACCGCGCGGGTTTATCCTGTTGGCCGCACTTTCACGGAGGATGAGGATGAAGCAAGCAATCTGTGGGCTGGCGGTAGCTCTCGCAATGTCGTGCCTGGCAGTGGCGCAGTCCAACCCGGTGATGGACAGCGTGCGCCAAATTATGCAGCGGCAGGACAAGAACCTGGTGGGAGCGGCCGAAGAGATGCCGGAAGGCAAGTACAGTTTTCGCCCTACCTCGCAGCAGATGACGTTCGGCACGCTGGTGATGCATATCGCGGAATCGAACGATTTCCTGTGTTCCCGCATTGCCGGAACCGAGGCGCCAAAACAAGGCAAGACTAAGCTGAGCGCCACCGATCCCAAAGCCACGCTGGTTTCGGCGCTGAAGAACTCCTTCGCCTTCTGCACCTCGGCGCTGAGCAAGGTCAACGATTCCGACCTCGGCACCCAAGTCAAGCTGTGGGGCGGGCGGGAGATGCCCAAGGCAGGCGCGGCCATCGGCCTCACCAACGACTGGGCCGACCACTACTCGCAGGCGGCTGTCTATCTGCGCCTCAACGGGCTGTTGCCGCCCAGCGCCAAGGGCAAGGGCGAATAGCGGGTTTTAGCTCGCAACTTCAGGGCCCGGCAGAGGAACCGTTGTTCCGTTCTGCCGGGCTGCCTCTCCGCCGGGCGCCATATCTTTCTTTGGGCTCACATATAATGAAAAATTCTCCGCATGAGCCAATCAGTTCCGGCGGTCAGTCTGCCTACTCCCACACTGCGCAGCGCGGCTAAGGGCCGCACGCGCGCGTACGTGCTCCTGATCGTAGTGGTGTGGACCGCCATTTACGTCTCCAGCCTGTTTCAGCCGGCCCTGCTGGATGACGCCGACTCGGTGCACGCGGAGGCAGCTCGGGAAATGCTGCTCCGCCACGACTGGGTCACGCTGCACATTAACGGCATTCGTTACCTGGAAAAGGCGCCGCTGCTCTACTGGGGCATGGCTGCCAGCTTCAGGGCTTTTGGCGTGAGCGAGTGGAGCGCGCGCCTGCCGCTGGCGCTGAGCGTGCTCGCGCTGCTGCTTGCCGCCTACCGACTGGGAAGGCGAGTTTTCGGCGCCGAAGGCGGCCTCTATGCCGCGCTGGCGCTGGGCGCCTGCTTCGGCATTTACATCTACACGCGTTTTCAGATTCCCGATGTGCTCGTCGCCTTGTGGCTGACGCTGGGTTTCGATTTCTTCCTGCAGGGACTAGAGGAGAGCCCGCCTTCGCGCCTGGCCTGCTGGGGTCTGGCCGCGGCCACCGCGCTCGACGTTCTGACCAAAGGCCTGATTGGCCTGGTTTTTCCCGGCGCCATCATTCTGTTTTACCTGCTGCTCACCGGCAAGCTGCGCCACCTGGCGCGCATGCGCCTGATCTCCAGCACGGTGGTGTTCCTGGCCATCGCCGCACCCTGGCACATTCTGGCGGCGTTGCGCAATCCCACGCAGGGGCAGGTGCGCGGATTTCTGTGGTTCTATTTTGTAAACGAGCACTTGCTGCGCTACCTGAACCAGCGCGTGCCCCGCGACTACGGCACTGTACCCCTGGCGGTTTTCTGGGCGCTATTGCTGCTGTGGCTGGCGCCCTGGAGCGCCTTTCTGCCGCAGGCGGTGCGCGCTGTCCCCTTGCGCCTGCGGGCGCTGCGGTCGAGTTTGAGCGCGCGCGACCGCGCCAACCTGCTGTTGCTGGCGTGGGCGCTGGTCATCATGGTGTTCTTCAGCTTTTCCACCCGCCAGGAGTACTACAACCTGCCCGCAGTGCCCGCCATCGCGCTGCTGGTGGGAGGCTGGATGGAACGCGAGTCCGCTTCCGCGCCGGGCAGCCGGGAACGCCGCGCCGGACGCATCTCCTCGCTAGCCCTGTTTTTGATAGGGATCGGAGGGTTCACGGCGGCGATGGTCATGCTGCGGCTCTCGGAAACCGCGCCTCCCGGGGCCGAGTTAGCTGATCTGCTGCACCAGCGCGATCCCACTTCTTACGTGCTCTCCTTCGGACACGTGTTCGATCTCACGCCGCAAGCGCTGGGCGTGTTTCGCGGGCCGCTGGTAGCGGTGGCCCTGGCCCTTCTGCTGGGCACGGGGCTGAACTGGTACCTGCGGCGGCGCGGCTGGCCGGCGCGCGGCAACCTGGCGCTGGCGGCAATGTCGGTGGTGCTGCTGCTGGGCGTGCACTCCGCGTTCGTGACCTTTGCGCCCATTCTTTCCTCCAAGAAGCTGGCGCTGGCCATCCAACAGCACTACCGGCCGGGTGACACCATTGTGATTGATGATGAGTACGAGCAGGGATCCACGCTCAACTTCTACACCGGCATTCCGGTGCACATCCTGCACGCGCCCAGCGCCAATTTGTGGTATGGCTCGCAGTTTTCCGATGCGCCCCAGGTGTTCGAAACCCGCGAATCGTTTGTGAAGCTGTGGCAGGGCTCGGGGCAGGTGTTTCTGTGGAGCGAGGGCCCGCATCCGCCGCAACTGGAAGGGCTCACTGTGTATGAGCTGGCACACAGCGGGGGGAAATACATTCTGACCAACCGCGCGACTCCGTAGTCCCCTCTTTTACCACACAGGGTACCGAGGCAAATTGACGATTGAAGATTTACGATTGGCGATTGAAAAACAACGCGGTGAGGCTGGAAGCGGCGAGCGGCCGAAGAGAATTCCCACAATCCACGCCATTCACAACGCGGCAGAGAACCCCCGCAAATCATAACGATGGCGCGAACGACCGCAAAGCGGGATCGTTCCGCTTCGCTCAGGATGACAGTACTCAGTGCGCTCTGTGCCTCTGTGGTTGAATGCGGTCCTCTGTGGTCAAATTCCGCTGTCGGAGGGCGAGTCCAGCGGCACCAGGCGCTTGTTGCGTACCAGGAACTTCTTGCCGCGCCAGGTGATGGTGTGGCCGAAGAAGCTGCCCACCCACACCGCCACCGACACCAGTTCGCGCAGCGGCACCAGCCACAGGTCGCGCACGATTTGGGGATCGTGCAGCACGCCCACCCCCACTACCAGGGCGGTAATCAGGCGCACAAAAAACGCCACTCCCAGGAGGACCCAAGCCCAGGGCGCGGCGCGGGAAAAAGCCACCGCCAGAATGGCCCAGAAGAATCCGAAGGTGAAGATCAGCCCCACATAGCCCCAGCGGCGGGAATCGCGCGTGCTGCGTCCCCAGCGCATCTGGTGCTCCAGAAATTGGCCAAAGCTGTAGTCGGGCACAAAGGTTTCTACCACCAGGTCGGCCAGCACGACATCGTAGCCGGCGCGCGCCACCCGGTAGCCCAGTTCGAAGTCGTCGGCCAGGTAGTCCAGCAGGCCGGCGAAGCCGCCGATATCCGCCAGTGCCTGGCGGCTCACCGCCAGGGTTGAGCCCAGGGCGAAGTGCATGCCGCGTTCGATCTGGCGTGCCGCCAGCACCCCGCCCATGAATTCGCCGCTGATGCCCAGCGCTTCCAGTCGCGAGCCCAGGGTGTGGCCGGCGAGGCCGCGATAAAAACAGGTCACCAGACCCACTTTGGCCTGGCGAAAATGCTCCATTACACGCCGCAGGTAGTCCTTGGGCACATGAATATCGCTATCGTTGACCAGCAGGAGAGGATGGCGCGCCGCCTGCTGCATCTGGATGAGGTTGCTCACCTTGGTATTGGCGCCCAGGCGCCGGCCGCACACCACCAACTGGATGGCCACGGCGGGAAACTCTGCCTGCAGGCGTTGCACATCGGCCACCACCGGGTCCCGCGGATCATCCACGCCGAAAATGATTTCGTACTGCGGATAATCCTGCAGGCAATGGCTGCGGAAGCACTCGTAAATGTGCGGATCGGAGCCGCGCAAAGGTTTGAGAATGCTCACCGGCGGGGTGAAAGGTTCGCTGACGCCCAGGAAGGTGCCGGAGTGCCGCCGCAGGTGGAGATAGGCGCGCGCGCTCCAGATGCAGAGCAGGTAGAAGCCGATGCCGCAAGCCGCCAGCACCGCGATGATGATCTGAAGAAAGAAAAGGACTCGCATCGGGCTCGCTATTCGTAGCGCAATGACTCAATGGGGTCGAGATTGGCGGCCTTCCACGCCGGATAAATGCCGAACAGCAGACCTTCGGCGGCGGCGGAGCTGAAGCTGAAGCCGGTCCAGAACACCGACATGCGCGCCGGCAACGACGACCAAATCGCGGGAATGGCGTAGGTAATAGCCGCTCCTACTCCTACTCCCAACATTCCACCCATGGCAGTCAGGGTAATGGCTTCCAGCGTGAACTGCAAAAGGATATCGCGGCGGCGCGCTCCCAGCGCCTTGCGCACGCCAATCTCGCGGGTGCGCTCGGTCACGGAAACCAGCATGATGTTCATCACGCCCACACCGCCCACCAGCAGGCCGACGCTGGAGACGGCGAACATGAAGATAAAAATGGCCCCGGTAATCTGGTTCCAGAAGTCGGAGAACGAGTCCTGGGTAAAGATGGCGAAGTTATCGGGCTTGTCGGGGGGCACGTGCCGGCGGCGGCGCAACAGTTCGCGCATCTCGTCCATGGCTTTGGGCATGTCCTCGTGGGAGGTGGCCTTCACCGTGATCCAATGCGCCTTCTGCTCCGGGTGCAGCTTGCGGAAGGTGGTGAGGGGGAAAAAGATTTTGTTGTCCTCCGGGTTCTCGCCGCCGGCAAACACGGTTTTTTGCGGTTCGGCCACGCCCACCACCTGAAAGGATTGCCCCTCCACCTGCAATTCTTTGCCGTCGGGGTCTCCGGTGGGGAAGAGGGTGTCCGCGGTGTGCGGTCCGAGCACGATAACGGCTGCGTGGCGGGTGTCATCCATCTCGCTGAACCAGCGCCCGGAGCGCATCTGGATGTCATAAACATCCTTCACGGCGGGGGTGTCGCCCTCCAGGATGACGTTCTTGGCCTTGTTGCCCTGGTATTTGACCTCGAAGGTGCCGGCGCCAAATTCGGGCATAAAGTAACGCACCCCGGTGGTCACCGCCTTCACGTGAGGCAGCACCTTCATGGCTTGAGCATCGCCGAAGGTCAGTTCCTTGCGGGTGCGCATCTCCTCTGAAGGCCGGCCAAAGGTGAACACCTCCATGTGGAAGGCGAAGATGAGGTTGGAGCCCATGGAGCCGATGACGCCGCGCACGTTGTCGTTAAGGCCGCGCACTACGGAAGAGATGCCGATGACCACGGCCACTCCAATCACGATGCCGAGCACGGTAAGGGACGAGCGCAGCTTGTTGACCCGGATGGTGTCCAGGGCCATGCGAACGATCTCGGTATAGTCGCCGCGCCGCATAGAGAATCCTATTCACCACAGAGACACAGAGGCACAGAGAAAACATCATTGAAGATTGAAGATTTACGATTCATCAAAATCCGGCGGTGCTTCGCCACAATTCTGTGTAGCGCCGCATTCGTCAATCGAAAATCATCAATCAATTTTCCTCTGTGTCTCCGTGCCTCTGTGGTGAATTCAAAGCTCAAAACGCAAAGCTGCGATGGGGTCCAGGCGGGCCGCCCGCCGCGCGGGATACACTCCGAAGAAAATGCCCACGCTGGCTGAAACCAGCAGCCCCGCCGCCACCGCCCATAGCTTGATACTGGAGGGCATGCCCACCAGCAGGGTGACGGTCTTGGCCACGGTTGCCCCCAGGACCACGCCGATCAGTCCGCCCACGACTGACATGGTGGCCGACTCGATCAAAAATTGCAGCAGCACGTCCTGCCGCCGCGCCCCCATGGCCTTGCGTATGCCCACCTCGCGGGTGCGCTCGGTTACCGAGACCAGCATGATGTTCATGATGACGATTCCGCCCACCACCAGCGAAATGGCGGCAATCGCCACCATGGCAATAAAAAAGGTGCCGCTCAGGTTGGCCCACATGCTGAGGAAGTTCTGGTTGTCTTCCACCGCGAAGCTATCCGCTTGGCCGGGCATATCGTGGCGGCGGGCGCGCAGAATGGAGCGCGCTTCATCCATGGCGCTGTCGAGTGCGGCGCCCACTCCCGAGGCCTTGCCCGATATGCGGATGGTGGTGTGGTAACCGTACTGGCGCAGCCAGGTGGTGATGGGGATTATGACGTAGTTGTCCCGGCTCTGCCCCAGAGTTTTGCCTTCCTTTTCGCCCACGCCGATCACCAGGTAGGGTTTGCCGTCCACGCGAATTTCTCGGTTGATGGGGTCAATGCCGGGCAAAAGGTTCTGCACAATGTCGTTGCCGATGATGGCCACAGCGGCGCCGCGGTCCAGGTCGTTTTCATTGAACATGCGGCCCTCGACCAGGTTGAGGTCCATGATCGGAGCCATGGAAGGGGTGAGGCCGCGCACCCAGGTGTCTGTGCTCGACTGCTCGGCATAGCGCACGTGGCCATTGCCGTTGAAAGTGGTGGCGCCCACATACATGCAGCGCTTGCAGTCCTGGAGCACGGCGCGGTAGTCCTCCAGGGTCAGGTCCTTGCGCTTGTTCTGTTCCAGGTACTGGTCAATGTTGGTGATCACGCCGCTGGTTTTGCCGATGATAAAGACGTCCGCACCCAGGCGGAAGACACGCTCAGCCACGTAGCCGTTGATGCCGCTCACGAAGGTGACCACCGCGATGACCGCCGCCACCCCAATCACCACGCCCAGCAGGGTAAGCACGGAGCGCAACTTGTTGGCCCACAGGGACAGCAGGGCAATGCGCATGGCCTCGGTGGGATTCATGGCTGAGGCGAGCATATCAAAGGTGACGGCGGTGCCGCGTGACCGCGAGCACAAAAAGCGGTCCCGGTTGTCAGTTGCCAACTATTAGTCCGCCTGAAAGGCGGCAGTTGACAGCCAACAGCCCCCAACTGGGAACTGCCTTATAATTGTTATGTTGGCAGCCGGACCGGACGGCCGCTCCTGCCCCCTTTCGGGGCGGGCAGGGGAGGAAAGTCCGAACTCCGCAGAGCAGTGTGCCGGATAACATCCGGGAGGCCGGGTTCAAGCCCGGCCGACGGAAAGTGCCACAGAAAACATACCGCCTTGGCCGCAAGGCCGGGGTAAGGGTGAAAAGGTGCGGTAAGAGCGCACCGCCGCGGCAGCGATGCCGTGGGCAGGGCAAACCCCACACGGAGCAAGACCAAATAGGGGAGGAGAGCCGCCGCAAGGCGGCGCGCGTGCCGGCTCGGCGCGCCACAACTCCCGGGTAGGTCGCTAGAGCCGGGCAGCAATGCCCGGCCCAGAGGAATGGCCGTCCTGCCGGGGCGACCCGGCAGACAGAATTCGGCTTACAGGTCCGGCTGCCACAAAGCTTTACTTGCAATCACTTCCCAAACCAGTAAGGCTCGGTGTGACGCACTCCAATCGTTGGTCAGGAAAATGATGTCCTTCCGTCACTCCGTCTCTTTCCGGAAAACTGCAGTCCTGGAGACGCGGGGTGAATGCAACTTCCGGGCAGCCGACAAATACCCGATCCAGTGTCATCGCAAGACGCTCAACCCCGGATTCTCACAAGAAGCCCTTCTGCCGTGTTTTGTAGTAGCATTGCCGGGATGGGTAGGAGATTATGAAAGAGCCGCGTCTTTCAAAAGCCGAAACTCGCATCCTGGAACAGTACTGGAAGCTGGGAACTGCGTCCGTACGCGAGGTCTTGGAAAGCCTGCCTGAAGACGAGCGTGTCGCTTATACCACGGTGCAAACCCTCGTCTATAGGCTTGAGGAAAAGGGTGCGT
>DASVBI010000420.1:0-3064 GCA_036375915.1 Terriglobales bacterium
GTGCCGGTATCCTGCTGATCGGCGATTATCATGCTCTGCCGGCCTCGCAGCGCTACGCGGCGGGCCTGGTGGCTGAGCTGGCGGGCGCCAGCGAGCGTCCAGTAATACTGGGCCTGGAGACCATTTTTGCCCGCGACCAGCACATTGTGGACGAGTGGATGCGGGGTGAAATCGAGGAAGAAGAGCTGCGGGAGCGCATCCGCTTCGACCTCGACTGGGGCTACCAGTGGGAGCCGTTTTACGAGCTGCTGGCGGCGGCGCGCAGCCACGGGGTGCTGATTTATGGGCTGGACTGCATGCCGCGCGACGACCTGCGCAAGATCGCGGCCCGCGACCGGCACGCGGCAGAGAAAATTGCGGAGCTCCGTCTGCGCCATCCGGAAGCTGAGATCGCCGTTCTGTTCGGCGAATCGCACCTGGCGCCCAATCACATTCCCGAGCTGTTGCGCCGCTTGTTACCGCAGGAGCGCGTGCTTACCGTGCTGCAGAATGTGGACCCTCTGTACTGGAAGGCGGCGGGGGAGCGCCGGGAGCACGTAGAGGCGGTGAAGGTGCGGGAAGACGTGGTCTGCGTGTTCAACTCCACGCCGCTGGAAAAATACGAAAGCTACCGGCTGTGCCTGGACCGCTGGAGCCGCGAAGGCGCGGGAGCGCCCGACTTCGGCCCCACGGTTTATAACCTGATTGACGGGCTGGCGCGCTTCCTGAACATCAACGCCTGCTCCTCGCACAACGGGCGGCAACCCAAGTTCCTGGTGGACCAGCTCCCGGAAGTGTATTGCCGCTCGTCGGACGAACTGGTGGGCAAGCTGCTGCAGCGGCGGATCGCCGCCGAGCCCGACCGCAAGGCGATTCGCGCGCGGCTGGCCGAGCAGGGCAGCGCCTACCTGCCGGCGATGAATTCGATTTACGTGACTGATTTCCAGATGGCGCACGTGGCGGAAGAGGCGGCGTCGTTCCTGCATCACGCCTGCCGCGGATCAGTAAGCAAGCCCACGAATGGCAATGGCGGCACGCCGCTCGAACCGGAGGAGCGGTTCTATACGCGGGTTTTGGAGCACGCCCTGGCTTACTTCGGCTCGCGCGTGCTGTACCCGGCGCGGCCGCCGGTGCGGGAAGCCGGGCTGTACGCGTTGTACGCGCAATCGCAGGCGGAAATCGAAAGCAGCAACACCTATAGCTATGCCGAGTACATGCGCATGCTGGATTTTCTGGTCCTGCACAAGGACTACGAAGGCAGCATGCGTCGCTACCTGGCCACCCCGGCGCTGATCGAAGAAGGGGTGCGGTTTACCGGCAGCCGCTTCGATTTCGCCACGCGGCAATTGGGCTACATGCTGGGAACCGAGCTATACGACGCCTACGTTGCGGGGCGGGTGGGGAAGAGGTTCCTGCGTTCGCTGTTTTTCAACAAACCGAACGACGCGGAGGCCACGAGAAATTTCTATTTTTCCGTGGTACGACGGATTCGCGGAACCGGCAAGCGGCCGGTCTAGGAGCAGGACTCAGCAAACAACACTCAGCAAGCAGTCTTAGCGGCTTGTAACGGCGCAGCTGAAGCTGCGCCCTTCCGAAAAACAGTTCATGAACGGATCGTTCGCGGGCGAGGGCGCCCGCGCCACAAAGAAGGGTTTGAAACTTAACGCTCGAAACTAACCTTATAAAACCCTTGAACCCTTGAAACCTTGAAACCTTGAAACCTTCTCTTACCCCTTGCCGACCATATCTTCTTCCGGCAGCGGCCGCTCAAAGACGCACTCCCGGGGCGATTTATCCTCACGCAGACCCTGATACACGGGAGCGCGCATCTTCACTCCGCCGCCGTTGGTTTCATGGGTCCACTCGGAGAACTTGATTTCTGCTACCAGTTCGGGCTTCACCCAGTGAGTGCCGCGGGTGCTTTCCACTTTGTTGGCAAAAGGATTTTTGTCGGTCTTGAGCTTTTGCAGGCGGCGCCACATATCTTCATGAGTTGATTCGGTGAAGCCGCTGCCCGCCTGGCCAACGTGCAGCAGGCGCCCCTTGTCATACAAGCCAAGGATAATGGAGCCGAAATGCTCGCGGCTGCCGCGCGGGTCGGTGTAGCCGCCGATGACGCACTCCTGGCGGCGGGTGATCTTCATCTTCAGCCATTCGCGGCTGCGCTTCTGCTCGTAGCAACTGTTGCGGCGCTTGGCCACAATGCCTTCCAGGCCCTGCTGCCTGGCGGCTTCAAACAGCGCCGTACCCTGCTCCAGGTGGTGGTCAGAGTAGCGCACCAGTCCGCTGCCAGCCAGGATGCCGGCCAGCAGATGCTTGCGCTTTTCCAGGTCCACACGGGCCAGGTCGTAGCCCTCGAGGTAGGGCAGGTCGAAGACATAATAGGCGATGGGGACGGCGGTGTCGGCGGGCTTGACGCGGCGGCCGCTGCCGCTGATGCCGGTGCGCTGCTGCATGAGGCTGAAGGAGGGGCGGCCAGACTCGTCCAGGGCCACAATTTCGCCGTCGAGGATGGCGGCGCGGGCGCGCACGTCGCCGGGCAAATCGCGGAGCTCGGGGTACTGGCTGGTCATGTCGTTCTGGTTGCGGGAGACGAGGCGGGCTTTGCCGCCATCCAGGAAAGCCACGGCGCGATAGCCATCCCACTTGATCTCGAACAGCCATTCAGGATTGTCGAAAGGTTTATCCACCAGCGTGGCCAGCATGGGATGGATGGCGGAGGGCATAGGAGCTTTGCGCGCGCCAGGCAACTTCGCCAATTCTTTCAGAACAGAGGAGGCTGAGGACGCCGAGGAATATTTTTCATCGCCTTTCGTGCCAGCCGACTTGCTGGAATGACCAACTACCTTTTCTGTTCCGGCGCGGGACGATTTTTTGCTTTTGCCCTTTTGCTCGCTGTGCTCTGTGTTCTCTGTGGTTAATTTTTTGCGTTTGTCGGCCTTGGCGATGGCCTCGGCCAGCCAGGCCTTGCCGGGCGATTTGGCCGCCGGGCGGCTGCTCTTCCACTCCCGCGCGCCTTCATCGCCGGCAATCTGGTCCAGAGTGCGGTGGGTGAGCACCGAGTAGTCGTATTGGTCAATGTCGT
>DASVBI010000698.1:0-4820 GCA_036375915.1 Terriglobales bacterium
TCCTCCGGCACGGTGTAGCCGACGGTATCGGGAATATTAATGGTGGTGGCGCCGGCATCCACCGCCGCCTGCACCGCCTGGCAGAGGAAGTCCAGTTCGGAACGGGTGGCGTCCTCAGGCGAGAACTCGACGTCGTCGCACAGGGTGCGGGCATAAGCCACGGAGGTCGAGATCTGGCGCAGACATTCTTCGCGGGTGATCTTGAGCTTGAACTGCAGGTGAATATCGGAGGTGGCGAGAAAGATGTGAATGCGGGGGCGTTGGGCGTAAACCAGGGCCTCCCAGGCGCGGGCGATATCTTCTTCCTTAGCGCGAGCCAGACCGGCGATGACAGGGCGGCGCAGCTCACGGGCCACGGCGCGGACGGCTTCAAAATCGCCTTCCGAGGCGATAGGGAAGCCGGCTTCGATCACATCCACACCCAGCTTATCCAGCTGCCGGGCCAGGCGCAGTTTTTCGGGCACGGTCATACTGCAGCCCGGAGCCTGTTCGCCATCACGCAGTGTGGTGTCGAATACCGTCACGCGCGAGCTGGTCATGGGTCCTCCCACAAAAGGTTTCCGGCTATTTCAAGGGAAACACAGGGATAAGTCAAGCTTATAATTCTTTTAAGCACCATAAGTCTGGGTTATCATATCTGCCCCGGCAAGACAGCGGCTAACTCCAAGTAATGGAGGGAACGTGGACCTTTTTCAGCTGGAAACCTTCCTGGCGGTGGCAGAAGAGAAGAGCTTTTCACGGGCAGCCAAGCGCCTGCACCGGACGCAGCCGGCGGTGAGCCAGGCAGTGCGCAACCTGGAGGAGGAGTTGGGGGAACTGCTGCTGGACCGGTCCTCGCGCCACGGCACCCTGACCGACGCCGGGAGGTTGCTGCAGGAGTACGCCCAGGAGCTGCTGAACCTGCGCAATGAGGCGCGGCAGTCGCTGGTGGAACTGCGGCAGCTGCAGAAGGGCCGGTTGACCATTGCGGCCAACGAGTACACCTCGCTCTACCTGCTGCAGGTGCTGCACGAGTTCCGGCGGGTGCACCCGATGATTCACATCGCCATTCAGCGGACGCTGGCCAGCAAAGTGCCGCAGCAGTTGCAGGAGCACGCGGCCGAGCTGGGCACGGTTTCATTCCGGCCGGAAGACCCCAACCTGCGCTCGCTGGTGGTGTACCGCGACGAACTGGCGTTTGTAGTGCCGAAGACACATCCGCTGGCGGGCTCCGCCAGCGTCAGCATCCGGCAACTGGGAGCGGAGGTATTCGTGGCCCACAATGTGCCTTCGCCCTACCGGGCCAAGGTGCTGCAGGCGTTTGCGCGGCACAAAACGCCGCTGCACATGGATGTGGAGATGCCCACGATTGAAAGCATCAAGAAATTCGTGGCCATGGGAAACGGAGTAGCGCTGGTGCCGGGGCTGACGGTGGAGGAGGAAATCGCGCGTGGCGAGCTGGCGCGGGTGCCGGTAAATGAGCTGAATTTCGAACGGCGGCTGCGAATCGTTTACCGGCGAAACGCCACCTTATCGCATGCGGCACAGGCGTTTTTGCAGATCGTGGAAGGATTGAGCAACGCGCGAAAAGGCAGATTCCTGTTTCAGGTGGAGCACTGAGCTGCGGCGCCGGCAAATCGGAAGGTTGCTCATCGCGCCAGATGTAAAGCAAGCTGACCGGCTGTCTAGCCGGCTAGCTGCAGAGAGCTCAGTGGTTCCTGGCGTCAGTCAGTCACGCACAAGGCAGAAGCGGGCTCGTGATTGGCGGCGCAGCCCGTAGTAAGAGCCAGGAGCTGCAGCCACTGTGCCAGTGCAGCCAGCGAACCTTGGCTCATGGCGGTGAAGCGGATGCCGGCATTGCCCTGGCAATCTGACCAGGCAATTTCACCGCGAGCCTGGATAGGGGTGGCGCATTCCGGCACCCACAAGCGCACGTGTACGATCTCATCTTCTTCCACGGGATCGCGCAGGCGCAGCCCCAACCCACCCAGGCTCACGTTGAACGCTTCCGCCCGCCGGTCGAGCACCTGTCCAAAGCTAAGGAACACAGGCAGCCGGACCGCATAACGTTTACGGCGTTGACCGGAGGCCAGCGCCTGGCACGCACGGCGCAGCTCGAAGCGCGCCCGGTCAGGCGGAAGCGGTTTGGCGGCGACAAATTGCGCCCCCATATCCACGGCATCGGCGGGGCTGGTCTCACCACTGGTGAGGGCCATCACCACCGAGCTCTTGTTGGGGCGCGAGGCATGCGCCGCCCGCAGCAGGCTGGTTCCCTGGTAAACGTCATCGCAGTCAATCGCCACCACGTCGAACCGCCGCTCCTCCAGGGCTGCCCGGCCCGACCTGGCATCACCGCGGAACTCTACCGTCGCGTTCATCTCGGCGAGGATGCGGCGGAAGACTTCCTCAATCAGCGGATCGTGGGTGACTACCAGGAACTGCATACCTGCACCAATAAGGATAGTAGGCGGGGTTGTGAGCATGCGCAATTTACGGCTGTAACCGGCGGGTGGGTAACCGAAGATTGGCGTCGCGCTTGTGAGTGACCATTATGGAACCGGTCTCAGCCCGGGCCGGCTGCACGCAGCTCCAGGATATCGTGGGGCTGCCTAAAACCGTGCCGCAGGTAGAGGGTACGGCTGCGCGGCGTGGGCCACAAGATAACCGCGTCCACCGATTTGTGTTGCAGCCAGTTCAAGGCTTGTGCAAGAAGGCGGCTGCCCACTCCGCCGCGGCACTCGGGCCAAACGTAAAGATTGGTGATGTAGGCGTGCAGTTCCGGCTCGCCGTTACAGTTGGGCAGCTTCTCGACCAGATGCAACCAGACATGCCCTACGATTTCTCCGCCGCGAACAGCGACCCAAGCCTTCCAATCCGCAGACAGCCGGTGGAACATCCAGGCAGAACAGCGCTGGATGAAGGTGTTCCGGTTTTCCACCGAGCCCTCCAGCTCAGAACGGAACTGGTAACGCAAGGCAGCAAGGCGATCGCAATCGGCAGGGGTAGCTTCACGGATCACAATGTCAGGCATCGGCTACAGAATAGCCGATGACGCCCGAGGCGACTGTTCTTCCCGGAATCTTCCCGGACTGTTGACATACCGGCAGCGGTGGTCCAGATTAGCTGGCGCCGGGTGGCGCGGGAGGCTGAATATGTGGCTGGCAACACTGGACCGCAGAGAGTGGCTAGGCTATGGCAGGCGAGTGGTCCGGCTCACCTACGCCGGGGTGAGGTCAAAGCACACCAGCCAGCTGGCGGCAGGCTTGTCGTACTACTTCATCCTCTCGCTGTTTCCCATGCTGATCGCGTTCGCGGCGGGGCTGGCGCTCGTGCCCTTGCCGCACTTGTTCGACCAGATTCTCACCCTCATGGCCAGGTTCCTACCTCCAGACGGCATGGGCCTGGTGCGCGCGGTGTTGCGCGACGTGATTACTCCGCACGGGGGAAGCATTCTATCGGTGGGAATTGTGCTGACCATCTGGGCGGCGTCGGGCGGGGTGGCGGCGCTGATGGAAGCCGTGAATGTCGCCTACAATCTGCCCGACCACCGCAGCTTCGTAAGGAAACGGCTTCTGGCGATTGCACTGATGTTCGGGGTAGGAGCGCTGGCGGTGCTGGCCCTGGCGCTGATGGTAGTGGGCCCCGGTTTCGGGAGATGGCTGGCGGGCAAGGCGGGGCTGGGGGGTGTGTTTGTGGCCCTGTGGCCGTACTTGCGGTGGGCGCTCTCCCTTGCCTGCGCCGTGCTTTCGATCGAGCTGATTTATGTGTGGGCGCCCAGTGCGCGGCGTCCATTCCGCACCACCCTGCCGGGAGCGGTGATAGCCCTGATCACCTGGGTGCTGCTCTCCAGTGGTCTGGGCCTGTACCTGCGGAATTTTGGAAAGCTTAATAAAACCTATGGCACCCTGGCGGCCGCCGTCGCCCTGATGCTGTGGCTTTACTGGACCGCCTTCGCCATCCTGGTGGGAGCGCAATTCAACGCGGAAACCATGCAGGAACAGGAGGCTGGGCCGGTCGAGGAAGAGCCGAAAACGCGTCCCGCAAGCGCCGCCTAGCGCCCCGGATCCGGGGCGTGGAGCTTGATGACCAGCCGGTACGGATCGGGTGCGATCATGGCGGAATAGTCACAGCTCCGGGTCGTTTCCAATACCACCCGTGTTATTCCCGGTTTCCATTGCGCCACACGAATTTTCCGCACGAAGAGTTCGGTCAGGGGAACCTGGATTAACCGTCCCTGAACGGCCGCCGGCATGGGCGCGCCCTGAAGATCAAAATAGACGCGCTCCGGACCAGTGAGGCGATGCGCAGCAAAAGCGACCAGGCCGGGCAAGTTGACCGTCACCGTGGTAGAGCTGTCGTCTGACCAGTAATTGATAGTTCTGATGGCCGCCGAGCCGTCCTTGCTGGCGGCCGAAGGCGGAACGGCGGGGCTTGAGGAAGGGACAGGCGCATACTGCAGGCGGGCAACCTGGGCGTGAGCAGCTTGCTGGAAGGTTTTGGCAGCCAGGGCGATGCCGGCGGCCGTGAGGGCCGCCGCCAGCAGGCTCATGCGCACCCATTCGCACCAGCCCAACAGCTGCGCCATCTTCCGAATTCCGGAGCTGTCGTTTTGCCAGCTTGGATTACGGAAGAGCAGACCCGGTCCCGCGGGCGAATATTTGGACAGCGTCGGCGGGCAGAGTGGGGGCTGGGGCCGGGCGAGACGGGTAGTCTGGGCCTGAACGTTCGCAGGAGCACGGCTTAAACGGTGCTTTATGCTCGTCGCCACTGGATAGACAGGTAGAAGTCCGGATGATTAAGCGCCTAAATGCTGCGGAACGGTGGGAACAAATATTGCACGT
>DASVBI010000360.1:0-4506 GCA_036375915.1 Terriglobales bacterium
CTCGGCTGTCAGCGGTCACGGCAATGAAACACGTTGGTTGGGGCGGCTACAGCTTATTTCCTCCTACGAAACGTCCTCTCTCTGAAGTGTCATCCTGAGGCCCTTCAGAGCCGAAGGACCTGCTTTTCACTTGATAGGAACTGGGTACTGGGCACTGGGTACTGATTTCCTACTTCTGGCACCGCGGGCAGTAATGACTGCTCCTGCCGGCAATGACCACACGCTTGATGGGAGTGGCGCAGGTAATGCAAGGCTCGCCTTCGCGGCCATACACCCGGTGTTCGAACTGGAAGAAGCCGGGCTCCCCTTCGGCGTTCACATAATCGGAAACCGAGGAGCCGCCGGCGGCGATGGCCTGGTTGAGCACCTGCTGGATGGAGTCATAAAGGCGGCGCAGTTCGCCTCGGCTGAGCGAGGCGGCGCGGCGGCGGGGACGCGCTCCGGCGCGAAACAGTGACTCGTCGGCGTAGATGTTGCCCACCCCGCGCAGCAGCTTCTGGTTCAGCAGCGCGCTCTTGATGGGCGTTTTGCGCTTGCGGAACAGGCTGACGAAGATTTCGAAACCAACGTCCAGCGGCTCTACGCCTTCAGCCTGGAAGCCGTTGCGCGTGTGTACCGCCAGCCGCCCAAAGCGCCGCGGATCAACAAAACGCAATTCCCTTCCCGAAGCCAGTTGGGCGACCAGATGCGTGTGCTTCTCGATTTCCTGCTCCGGCTTTGCCACCAGCAACTGGCCCGTCATGCCCAGATGCACAATGAACTGGGCAGAGTGGTTATTTGCGGGTGAAACCTTGCTTTGAGCCTGCCTGCTCTTGGCCTTCGTGCCAGCTCTATCCAGATCAATGACGATGTGCTTGCCCATGCGGAGCACGGCGGCGATGCTGGCGCGGCGCAGCGTGCGCTCGATTTCGGCGGCGGGCGATTTCAGCGGCTCGGGCTTGGAGCCCAGCCACACCGACTCGATGGTGTCTCCCACCACGGTGCGTGCCAGGCCGCGCACCACGGTTTCGACTTCGGGAAGTTCAGGCATAAAAGCAGTGGCCAGTGGCCAGTATCAGAGTATAGCGTCGTTGGTGGGTAATCGTTGGCCTCCAGAGTCTTCTTCTTTGCCTGCTAATTTTGGCCGAAGGCCAACGGCCACGGGCTAAGAGCTGTCGACCGTAAGCCGCCGGCCGTCGACGGTCTACGCCGCCTTTGGTATGATTGCATGTACACACCCTGCTCGCCGAACCCCTGTAAGTTTGCACAGCACCAGCCCAAGGCGAACGAGGAGTGTGTGCGCCGTGAGTTGTGGCGCGGGCGCCTCTTGGACAAGCGCAGGGCAAGTGCTCTCGCCCGCGAAATCCTGCCAGGGAGTTGACGGTGAAGCAGAGCCGGACCGCAGTGGTGGTAGGCGCGCAGTGGGGCGACGAAGGCAAAGGCAAAATTGTTGACGTCCTCTCCGACCACTATTCCGTGGTAGCCCGCTACGCCGGCGGACATAACGCCGGCCACACCGTCATCATCAACGGCAAGAAGTTTGTGCTGCAGTTGGTGCCCTGCGGCGTGCTGCGCCCCGGCTGCCGCGGCGTCATCGGCAATGGCGTGGTGCTCGACCCCATCGCCTTTCTCAAGGAAGTGGCGGGGCT
This sequence comes from Terriglobales bacterium, assembly GCA_036375915.1. Classification (GTDB taxonomy): domain Bacteria; phylum Acidobacteriota; class Terriglobia; order Terriglobales; family Acidobacteriaceae; genus JAICWP01. The sequence continues at coordinate 1,629 of DASVBI010000360.1, forward strand.
GCGCCAGGCCGGCGTGAAGGTGGACGGCAATCTTTTCGTCAGCAACCGCGCCCACGTCATCCTTCCCTATCACCGCATGATCGAGCTGGCGGCAGAAAACGCTCCCGGGCGGGTGAAGATCGGCACCACTTCGCGCGGCATCGGGCCGGCTTATGAAGACAAAATGGGCCGGCGCGGGCTGCGGGTGGCCGACCTGCTCGACGCCAGGCTGCTGCGCACCCACATCGAAAACGCCTGCCGCGAGAAGAACATGATCGCGCACGCGCTGTTCAACTCCGAGCCGCTGGACCCGGACAAAATGTACGAGGAATACGCGCGCGCCGCCGAGCAGGTTGCGCCCTTTGTGGCTGATACCGCCGCCCTCCTCAATGAGGCGCTGGCCGCCGGCGAGTCCATCCTGTTTGAAGGCGCGCAGGGCACCATGCTCGACATTGACCACGGCACCTACCCTTTCGTCACCTCTTCCAGCGCCACTTCCGGCGGCGCGGTGACGGGCACCGGCGTAGCGCCCACCGCCATTGATATGGTCATCGGCGTGACCAAAGCCTATTGCACGCGCGTGGGCGAAGGGCCTTTCCCCAGCGAGATTCGCGATGCCGTGGCCGACCAACTGCGCTCCCGCGGCAACGAGTACGGCGCGGTTACCGGGCGGCCCCGCCGCTGCGGCTGGATTGACCTGCCCCTGCTGCGCTACGCGGTCATGATTAACGGCGTCTCCTGGCTGGTGGTCACCAAGCTTGATGTGCTGGACGAACTTGCGGAAATCCCGGTGTGCGTCGGCTACAAAGTTAATGGCAAAAAAACCACCGAAATTCCAGCGCACGCCAGCGGCTACGACTGCATTGAGGCCGTTTATGAAACTTTGCCCGGCTGGCGCAAATCCACCCAGGGAATCACCAGCTTTGAAAAGCTGCCGCCCAAGGCCCGCGAATACCTGGAATTTCTCGAGAAGCAGACGGGAGCGCGCATGGGCATGATCTCCACCGGTCCGGAGCGCGATCAGACCATGTTTGTCGACGAATTCGCCGCCCTGGTGGGTCGGAGGGCGGCAGGCAATGAGCGCCCCAAGCGTCGGGTGTCCGCAAGGGTCTGAGTTGCGCTTCGCCCCTCGGCATTGATACCCTCAGGGCCGCGGGCCCAACTACTAACTCCCAGCTGTCAACTACCATGCTCATCCTCATCGTCCACTTCACCGTCAAGCCGGGGGCTGAAAAGCAGACCCTCGACATCATGCGCAAGATGGAAGAACATACCCGCCGCGAACCCGGAAACCGCATGTACGTTGGCCAGCAGTCCACAGACAACCCGCGCAAATTCTGCTTCTACGAGCAGTACGTGGACCAGGCCGCGCTCGACGCCCACCGCGCCGCTCCCTACTTCAAGCAATACGTTACCGATAGCCTGGGGCCCCTCATCGAAAACATCACCCGCGAATTCTTCCGCCCGGTCGAAGAAATTTAGCCTTTTCCACAGTGCCGTTTCCTGCTGAGCCTCGTCTGTGTCTTTATGACAAGTGTGCCTGCGCGGCGGTAAAATCTAACCCCGATCCCAGGCACCCGGAAAAACCCTCAACTTACAACGCCAAAAGGAGCAAACGATGCCCTCGAAGACTCCAGCTATTCCGGAAGGAATGCATACCATTACACCGCACATCACCTTGCGCAATGCCGCGCAAGCCATTGATTTCTACAAACGTGCCTTCGGAGCGGAAGAACTTGGCCGCAGCTTGACGCCTGACGGCAAGATCATGCACGCCGCCATCCGCATTGGCGATTCCCTGATCATGATGAACGACGAATTCCCCAACATGGGCAGCTCTTCAGCCGAAACCCTGGGCGGCACCAGCATCACCCTCCACATCCAGACCGAGGACGTGGACAGTCTGTTCGACCGTGCCGTCAAGGCCGGCGCCAAGGCCACCATGCCGGTAGCCAACCAGTTCTGGGGCGACCGCTATGGGCAGGTGGTGGATCCCTTCGGCCAGCGCTGGAGTTTGGCCACGCGCGTGGAACAACTCACGCCCGAGGAAGTGGAGACCCGCGCCAAGGCCTTCTTCGCCAAGGCGGGCTGACGCCAGCCGTTGTTGAAATTGGCAGACGCGCCGAGATTATCGGCGCGTTTTTTTGTGAGTGACGCGCGTCATCTCGGCCTCTGCGCTGGTGTTGTATTTTTTCGCGGCTGGGCTGTGGAAGCAGCCTTTTGCGCAGCAGGTAAGCGCCATCGGGCCGCGAGCGCGGCAAACTCGGGCATGGCGCCGTTGTAGCGCAATTGGTCCAGGTCGTCGAACAGCGCAATGTCGGTGCGCAGCGTGGCCAGCCTGCGAAAAAGCATCGCGAGTTCCCAGTCGCGGCGCAGCGTAGCGGCAAGGGCGGAAGCGTTGGTCACCTTGACTCCCCAGTCGAGGTAGTCAGCGGGGATTGATTCGAGATGGCCGAATTTTGCCAGAACAGTGGCCGAACTCTTCGCCCCCCAGCCCGCCAGGCCGGGATACCCATCGGCTGCATCACCCACCAGCGCCAGATAGTCAGGGATGGATTCCGGCGGAACGCCGAATTTCTGGATCACACCCGGCTCGTCCAAGGTGACTCCCGTCCGGCGGTTTAACTGGACAATCCGCGTGCCGCTCACACATTGGGCCAGATCCTTGTCTGGCGTGCAGATGACAACCCGTTCTACACGCCCATCTCCAGCGGCCGCGGCCGCCGCGGCAGCCAGCGCGTCATCCGCCTCGAACTCCACCATGGGCCACACCAGGATGCCGGCTGATACTAGCGCCTCTTCGAGCAGCGGGAATTGCGCCAACAGGTCAGGCTCCACGCCGGCGCCGGTCTTGTAGCCGGGCCAGAGTCCGTTGCGAAAAGACTCGATCACGTGATCG
>DASVBI010000580.1:0-5797 GCA_036375915.1 Terriglobales bacterium
GACGATCATAGGAAGCTGATTAGCTGGTAGCTATTGGCTGCTAGCTCCGCCTGTCAGTCATTCACCTCCGAGTCCAGTTCGGTATCGCCGGGCTTGTTGGTTCCCTCCGGCACGATCTCCTCTTTTTGAATCTTGCGCATAATGTCAATCAGGCGCTCGTAAATCCTGATAAGGTCCTGATTTTCCAGCGGGCCGCGGTTCAACTTGCGCACGTTGTCAAAGATAATCTTCTCCCGGTCCGGCTCGTAAATGGGCATGTTGGTATTGCGCTTGAGGCGGCCTATGGCGCGCGCCGCCTCCGCCCGCTGGTTGATCAGTTCCACCAGCTTGCGGTCAATCTCGTCAATTTTCTTGCGCCAATCAGCGATGTCCATAGCCTTCAGGGAATCTACAAATAGTAAGCGAATACCTCCCTTTTGTAATCAGGCGCGAGTCGCCGAAATGCGCGCCCGCCCGGCGCGGCTTCCACCCACCAGGCCGGCCACGAATTCCCGCACCGCCGCCGCTTCCCGGCCGGGGTTGCGCTCCACCGTGTGTACGATGGCGCTGCCCACCACCGCCGCATCCGCGTACTCGCCCACGGCGGCAAATTGCCGCGGTGTAGAAATGCCAAAGCCCACCGCGATGGGAAGTTTTGTGTGCCGGCGCAGGCGCCGCACCAGGTCGCGGGCATCCTGGGGCGGTTGGTCGCGTTCGCCGGTCACGCCGGTGCGCGACACGGCGTACACGAAGCCGGTGGAGGCCTCGGCAATCCGCTGCAGACGGGAATCGGTGCTGGTCGGCGCCGCCAGAAAAACCGTGGCCAACTGTCGCGCCCGCATGGCCCGCAGGTAGTCGCCGGCTTCTTCCACCGGCAGGTCGGTGACCAGGGCGCCATCGAGTCCGGCGTGGGCGACGGCATCGCAAAAGCACTCCAGGCCGAACTGCAGAATCGGGTTCAGATAAGAGAACACAATCATGCCGGCCGAAGTCTGGCGGCGCAGTTCGCCTGCCAGCCTCAGCACGTCAGCCAGCCTGGTGCCCTGGCGCAGCGCCCGCTCGCTCGCCCGCTGGATTACGGGACCATCCGCTACCGGATCGCTGAACGGCACTCCCAGTTCCAGCACCGCCGCTCCCGCGTCAACCGCCGCCAGCGCCACCTCGCGCGTGGTCGCCAAGTCGGGGTCGCCGCAGGTCAGGTAGGCCACTAGTGCGGGACGAGCTGAGAAAGTGAGAGGCATTGTGTGATTGGCAATTTAGTAATTTCTAATCTGTAATTTGAGAACTCGCCATGTAACGGAAACGCCTCAGGCCGCCGCAAAATTACCAATTACAAATTACTCAACTACAAATTCTTCAGGTTCTCCCGCAGAATTCCCATGTCCTTATCCCCGCGCCCGGAAATATTGACGATGACCACCTCCGAACGCTTCATTCCAGGCGCGCGCTTGATACACTCTGCCACTGCGTGCGCCGATTCCAGCGCTGGGATAATTCCTTCGGTGAGGGCCAGCAGCGAGCAGGCCTCCAGCGCCTCCGCGTCCGATGCGGACACGTACTCCGCTCGCCCGCTCTCCTTCAGCCAGGCGTGCTCCGGACCGACTCCGGGGTAATCGAGCCCGGCGGAAACCGAGTGCGTGGTCGCGATCTGTCCCGCCGCGTCCTGCAGCACATAAGAATAAGTGCCCTGCAGCACGCCCGGCGCTCCGCCGTGAAAGCGGGCGGCATGTTCTCCCAGTTGCGCGCCCCGCCCGCCGGCCTCCACTCCGATCAAGCGCACGCTGCGATCGGGAATGAAACCGCTGAAAATGCCGATGGCATTGGAGCCGCCGCCCACGCAGGCAACCACCGCCGCCGGCAGTTTGCCCGCCTGCTTACGCACCTGGGCCCGGGCTTCCCGCCCCATTACGGAATGAAAATCGCGCACCATCTCCGGATAAGGGTGCGCGCCCAGCACGCTGCCCAGCAGGTAATGGGTGGTGCGCACGTTGGTCACCCAGTCGCGCATGGCTTCGTTGATGGCGTCTTTGAGCGTACGCGAGCCCGCTTCCACACCGCGCACCTCGGCCCCCAGCAGGCGCATGCGAAAGACGTTCAACTCCTGGCGCCGCATATCTTCCGCGCCCATGTAAACCACGCACTGGAAACCGAACAGGGCGCACACCGTGGCCGTGGCCACGCCGTGCTGGCCGGCGCCGGTCTCCGCGATCACCCGCTGCTTGCCCATGCGCCGCGTGAGCAGCGCCTGTCCCAGGCAGTTGTTGATCTTATGCGCGCCGGTGTGCAGCAGGTCTTCGCGCTTCAGGTAGATGCGAGCGCCGCCAAGTTTTTCTGTGAGCCGGCGAGCGAAGAACAAAGGCGTGGGACGGCCGGCATAGTTCCGCAGCAAATCGTCCAGTTCCTGCTGGAATTTCTTATCCCGCCGCGCCGCACGGTAAACCTTTTCCAGTTCCTCCAGCGCCGCCATGAGCGTTTCCGGAACATAGCGCCCTCCATAGGGCCCAAAGCGGCCGGGAACGGCGCTTTTCGGCGTCGCGGCGGAAGCCTTCCTGCGCGAAATGGTTGTAGTCGCCAAGTTATTCAGATCCGGAACTCACTCGCGGGTTGCAGCTTTTTCCGGTGGCGGCTGCGCCGGCCCCGCTTCGAACTGCCGCACGGCGGCGACGAACATCCGCACTTTCTCAATATCCTTCTTGCCCGGCGCCTGCTCCACGCCGGAAACCACGTCCACGCCCCAGGGGTGGAAGGTGCGCAGCGCCTTGGCCACATTATCAGGGTTGAGGCCGCCGGCGATAATCAGCGCGACCCTTTTCGCCAGCAAACGCGCCAGGGGCGCGGCTTCCTGCCAGTCGAACAGGGCGCCGCTTCCGCCGCGCTTGCCGCTGCCGCCGGAATCCAGCAGCAGCGCGCTGAACATTTTCGCGGCATCTTCCTGGGCGGCGATCGCCAGCCCTTTGCCTTTGCCTTGCCCCACCTCGCCCATGGCCACCACCTTGATAACGCGAAGCTGCCCGGAGCCGTGTTCCTCCTGCAGACGGCGCGCAAACCGCCCGTCTTCTTCTCCATGCAACTGCACCCCGGTCAGCCCGGCCTTGTGCACCGTGTCGAGTACCAGTTCCAACGACTGGTTCACGAACACGCCGATCTTTTCCACCGAAACCGGCAGAGCGGTGATGATCCTGGCGGCGTCGCGCGGGCTGATGCGGCGCGGACTGGGCGCGAAGACGAAACCCAGCGCATCGGCGCCAGCCTCCGCCCCGGCCAGCGCGTCCTCCACGTTGGTCGTGCCGCAAATCTTGATCCAGGTCATGAAAAACAGTTGCCAGTTGCCAGTGACCAGTTAATCACTTCCGGCGGTCAGAAATTGCTGCAATGCCGGTCGTCTGCGCCAGCAATTCCCGCAGGGCTTCTCCGGGATGCGGCGCTCTCATCAGCGATTCACCCACCAGAATGGCCTGGTAGCCGGCGGCGCGGAGTTCCCGCACGTCCTCGGCGGAATGAATGCCGCTCTCCGCCACCGATAGCACGCCCGCCGGAAGCCGCGCAGCCAGGCGCAACGGCGTCTGCAAATCCACCGCAAATGTGCGCAGGTTCCGGCTGTTCACCCCCAGGATGTCGCAACCGGCCGCCAGCGCCCGTTCCAGTTCGCCTTCGTCATGCACTTCGCACAGAACGTCAAGAGCGAGCCGGCGCGCGCCCTCGCAAAGCTCGCGCAGTTCCGAATCCGCCAGCGCCGCTACAATCAGCAGCACGGCATCGGCGTGATTGGCCCGCGACTCCAGCAGCTGAAACTCATCCACAATGAAATCCTTGCGCAGGCAAGGCACCGACACTTGCGACCAAGCCCGCCGCAAATTCTGCAGAGAGCCCTGGAAAAACTCCTCATCGGTGAGGACCGAGAGCGCGCTCGCTCCCCCCGCCTGCAGTTCGCCCGCCAGCTGCGCCGGGTCAAAGTCCGCGCGAATGATCCCCCGCGAAGGCGAAGCTTTCTTCAGTTCGGCGATCACCGCCACCCCGCGCCCGGCGGCCTGGCGCAGTTGTCTTCCAAATCCTCGCGGAACGTGCGCAGCCGCTTCCCGCTCCATTTGGCCCATTTCCGCCTCCGCCTTGGCGCGAGCTACACGCCTGCGGGTGGCAGCCAGAATGGAGTCCAGGGTGGCCGGCATGAGATGGGCTCGATTATACGGTGCGCAACCGCCGCCGCGCACTTCCCGCCAGCCGTCCGCCCCGCACGGCGCGGCAGTTTTTGTGGCCGGGCCTGCAAGTAGGCGGGCGGCAGCTAGGGTGCCCGCAAGCGGGTTTCCCCGCTAATCCTGTTTTGTGGAACCGGCGGGAAAATTGCACATCTAACATCAGGAGCAGCCGGGAACTTGCCTGCAAAACAAAAATGAACTGCCTGACCATAGACCGGGAAGCAATCACGAGTGCGGACAACCTGATTCGCAAATACATACGGCAAACACCCACGGTAGAGGTCCAGGGGAGCGATTTCGGCCTGGACGGAAGCGCCCTCGTTCTCAAGCTGGAACTACTGCAGCACTCCGGCTCTTTCAAAGCGCGCGGCGCCTTTGCCAACCTGCTCATGCGCACGGTACCCCCCGCCGGGGTGGTGGCCGCCTCGGGCGGCAATCATGGAGCGGCGGTGGCCTTTGCCGCCATGAAGCTCGGCATTGCCGCGAGAATTTTCGTGCCCGTGGTCTGCTCGGCGGCAAAAATGGACCGTATTCGCGGCTACGGTGCCCACCTGGTTGTCACCGGCGAACGCTACGCCGATGCTCTGGCGGCCAGCCAGGCCTGGACGGCCGAGTCTGGTGCTTTGCCCATTCACGCTTATGACCAACCGGAAACTTTGCTCGGCCAGGGCACCGTCGGCCTGGAAATGGAACAGCAATCCCCTCAACTCGATACGCTGCTGGTCGCGGTGGGAGGCGGCGGGCTGATTGGCGGCATTGCCGCCTGGTATGGCGGACGCACCCGCATCATCGGCGTGGAACCCGAGGCTGCCCCCACCCTCTACCGCGCTCTGGAAGCCGGCCACCCGGTGGATGCGGAAGCCGGCGGCATCGCCGCCGATTCCCTGGCCCCGCGGCGGGTGGGAGAGCTGATGTTTCCCATCGCGCAAAAATATGTTGAAAGCGTCTTTCTCGTGCCCGACGCCGCCATCCTGCGCGCCCAGGCGGCAATGTGGGATGTGATGCGCGTGGTCGCCGAGCCCGGAGGCGCAGCCGCTCTGGCCGCTCTCCTCACCGGCCAGTATCGGCCGCGCCCGGGCGAGCGCGTGGGCGTGCTGGTGTGCGGCGGCAACACCACCGCTGTGGACTTCACTTCTTCATCTGCCAGCGTGAAGCTGGAATCCACCGCCACGAAATGACTGCCCCGGCGTGCCTTTCCCCAGCACGGCAGAGATTTGTAAAGCGTGCTAACGCTTGTTATCGCTCGTTGAGCGCCGTGGCCTGTATTCTCCGCACATGAATCCACACTACCTCTGGCTGGCAGACGCAATGCAACTGCCCGCGTTCTTTGCTGTCGGGCCAGTTCTTGCGATTGCAATCGCCTGCGCTGGTTGGAAAGGAAAACCAGAGAGCTTCGATACAAGGCGGTACGCGATCGTGTGCGTCGCATCCGGCGTGACCGCCGTTCTGCTGTTCGCCTTCGGCAAATGGCTGAACGCTGATATCAGGAGCCCGCAGTATTTCCTGCAATTAGCCTGTGTCCTGTTGAGCGGCCTTTTGTTTGGCGTGTATATAGGCTGCGGTTTCCCTGTGCTTTTGGGCATTGGGCGCTGGCACAAGACGACTCGCAAAGGACCACTGAGAAC
>DASVBI010000142.1:0-2233 GCA_036375915.1 Terriglobales bacterium
GATGGATTTGGCCGGCGGCTTGCCATCGTAAATGGCGTGCCAGATTTCCTCCGTGATGAAGGGCATGAAGGGATGCAGCAGCCGCAGCGCGCCTTCAAACACGCCCACAATGTTGCCGAAGGCGGCGCGGGCCGCGGCCTGGTCTCCGTTTTCACCCGCCAGCCGCGGCTTCATCAGCTCCAAATACCAGTCGCAGAACTCGCCCCAGAAGAAATCGTACACGCGGCTGGCGGCTTCGTCGAAGCGGTAAGTCTCGAGCGCGCTGTTCATCTCCTCAGCCACGGCGTTGAAGCGCGAAAGAATCCAGCGGTCCTCCAGCGTGGCGTGCTGGAATCCGGAAAGGCCAGTTCGCGGCACTGCTCCGCGGGCGGGGGCGCCCGCGCCACAAAATTCTTTCAGCGACCACACCCCCGCCTGCTGCGCACGGTCCACATTCATAAAGATGAAGCGGGCGGCGTTCCAGATCTTGTTGGCAAAGGCGCGATAGCCCTCGGTGCGCTTGGGATTGAAGGCAATGTCGGTGCCCGGCGAAGCCATGGCCGCCAGGGTGAAGCGGGTGGCGTCGGTGCCGTACTGCTCAATCACCTGGATGGGGTCGAGCACATTGCCCTTGGTCTTCGACATCTTCTGCCGCTCCGCATCGCGCACCAGGGCGTGAATGTAGACTTCGCGGAAGGGCACGCTGTCGTCTTTGCGGCCATCGAAGCCGCTCAGCCGTTTGATGGCCGAGTCCTGCTGGTGCCCCTGCATGAAGTGGCAGCCGAACATGATCATGCGCGCCACCCAGAAGAAGAGGATGTCGCCGCCGGTAATCATCAGCGAGGTGGGATAGAACACCTCCTCATCGCGCGTCTTCTCCGGCCAGCCCAGGGTGGTAAAGGGCAGCAAGCCGGAGGAGAACCAGGTATCGAGCACGTCGGTATCCTGCTCCACGCGGCCGCCGCACTTGGGGCACTTGGCCGGTGTCTCCCGCGCCACCACGATTTCGCGGCACTTGGAATTCCCGCAGTACCACGCCGGAATGCGATGCCCCCACCACAGCTGGCGCGAAACGCACCAGTCATAGATGTTCTCCATCCACTGCAGGAAGATGCGGCTGTTGTTCTCCGGGGTGAAGCGGATTTCGCCCGACTTCACCGCCTCGCTCGCCCGCTGCGCCAGGCTGGGCGAGCCGTCGCGGCCGGCCTTGGTCATGGCCATGAACCACTGGGTGGAGAGCCGCGGCTCCACAATCGTCCGGCAGCGCTCGCACTTGCCGATGGGCACCACGTAATCTTTTTCCCCGGCCAGCAGCCCTTGCGTGCGCAAATCGCGCAGCACCGCCTCCCGCGCCTCAAAGCGCTCCAGCCCGGCGTAGGCGCCCGCGTTTTCGTTCATGTAGCCGCGCTCGTCCATCACGTCAATCTGCGGCAGCTTGTGGCGCAGGCCGGCCTGGAAGTCGTTGGCATCGTGCGCCGGAGTAACCTTCACCGCGCCCGTGCCAAATTCGGGATTGGCCAGCTCGTCCAGAATGATGGGAATCTCGCGCAGCATCAGCGGCAGCAGCACCTTCTTGCCGTGCAGCTTTTTGTAGCGCTCGTCGGCCGCGTTCACCGCCACCGCCGTATCGCCCAGCATGGTCTCCGGGCGCGTGGTGGCCACGGTGATGAAATCCTTCTTCGAGCCCGCCACCGGATAGCGGATCTCGTACAGCTTGCCCGGAGTTTCCTCGTGCTTGACCTCCAGGTCGGAGATGGCGGTGCCGCAGCGCGGGCACCAGTTCACGATGTACTTGCCGCGGTAGATCAGGCCCTCTCCGTAGAGCCGGACAAACACCTCGCGCACCGCGCGCGAAAGGTTTTCGTCCATGGTGAAGTACTCGCGGCTCCAATCCACCGAGGCGCCCAGGCGCTTCATCTGCTCCAGGATGGCGCCGCCGTACTCCCGCCGCCATTCCCACACGCGCTCGACGAAGGCTTCGCGGCCCAGGTCGCGGCGGTTCTTGCCTTCCTTGGCCAGCTGGCGCTCCACCATCATCTGCGTGGCGATGCCGGCGTGGTCGGTGCCCGGCAGCCACAGGGTAAGAAAGCCGCGCATGCGATGCCAGCGCACAATGATGTCCATCTGCGTCTGGTTGAGCATGTGCCCCATGTGCAGGCGCCCCGTCACGTTGGGGGGCGGGAGGAGCAGAGTGAACACGGGCTGCCGCGGCGCGTTCGTACCGTCGGCAAGGATGGCTGACGGCGTGGGGACG
>DASVBI010000689.1:0-4281 GCA_036375915.1 Terriglobales bacterium
GCCCTTGATGCCGGCCTCGCCGCGGGTCAAATACAAAATAGTGACTTCGTGGCCCAGGTCGGTGTAAAGGGCGATGGTGCCGCCGCAGCCGGATTCAGGATCGTCGGGATGCGCGCCCGCGACGACTATTTTGAGGCGCCCCGTTTCTTGCGCGCTGCTCCCCTCGCCTGACAGCAACGGCAGCCCTGCCGCCGCGGCCACCATCTGCGATGAACGACCCAACATCTGCCTGCGTGTAATCTTCACTGCTCTGCTCCCGCCGCCCATGGGGTAACTACAAGGCGGCCCGGCAGTATACCAATAATCACGGCGAAGGGGAGCGCGCGGGTTCCGCGCAATACATGGCTCCGCCCTTTCAGGTGGAACACGCACCCCGGGCTAGTCAGCGGACAGCATCGCGGGTGAACTGGCCATCCACAAGGCGCCAGAGTCCCAGCGGATTCGCGTCCTCAAGCTCCGGGGGCAGCGCTGTCTGGGGAAAACCTTGAAAACAGACAGGGCGGGCGAAGCGCAAAATGGCGAGCGTGCCCACGGATGTGGTGCGGCCATCGGAGGTGGCGGGATAGGGGCCGCCATGCACCATGGCGTGGCAGACTTCCACTCCGGTGGGAAAACCATTCAAGATGAGGCGGCCGACCTTGGTTTCCAGAATCTCAATTAAGTCGCGGTAGCCGGCGAGGTCCTGTTCGGTGCCATGAATTGTGGCGGTGAGGTGGCCCTCGAGGCTGCGCGCCAGTTCGAGTAATTGTTCGCGGGCGGAGTAGTTGATGAGCAGAGTGGAAGGGCCGAACAACTCTTCCCCCAGGCGGGGATCGCGCAGAAACTTTTCCGCATCGGCCTGAAAGACCACGGCTGCCACGGCACAACCGCTGCCAATGGGCGCCGGCCCTACCGCCAGCTTCTGAGCTGAGCCGGCACGGGAGCGCCGGGCCACGCCCTCGGAGTAGGCGGCTTGAATTCCCGGAGTCAGCAAAGTGAAAGATGCTGGGCTGGCAACCAGATCGCTCAGCTTGCGGGCAAAATTCTGCGCCTGGTCATCGTTGGCCAACAGAACCAATCCCGGCTTGGTGCAGAACTGGCCAGCGCCCAGGGTCATGGACGCATGCAGGCCGGCGGCGATCTGTTCGCCTTGCTCGCGCATGGCGCCGGGAAGAATGAATACCGGGTTGATGCTGCCCATTTCGGCAAACACCGGGATAGGATGGGAACGAGAAGCGACGGCCTTGCGGAGAGCGTCGCCGCCGGCGCGCGAGCCGGTGAAACCTACGGCCTTGATGGCGGGATGCCTGACGAGCTCTGTTCCGATCTCAAAACCAGCATCGAAGAGCAGCGAGAAGACGCCTTCGGGGAGCGAGTGCTGGCGCACGGCTTCGCGCACCGCGTGGCCGACCAACTCGGAAGTTCCAGGATGAGCGGCATGAGCCTTGACGATGACGGGGTTGCCGGCGGCGAGGGCGGAGGCAGTGTCCCCGCCAGCAACGGAAAAAGCGATGGGGAAATTGCTGGCGGCAAAGACAGCCACCGGGCCCAGCGGGCGCAGCAGGGAGCGGATATCGGGACGGGGCAGCGGCTTGCGTCCGGGCAGGGCGGGATCAATGCGCGCATCCACCCAGGAGCCTTCCTCGACCAGGTCGGCGAAGAGGCGAAGCTGATTGCAGGTGCGAGCGGTTTCGCCCTGAAGACGGGGGGCGGGCAAGGCGGTTTCCTGCATGGCGCGCGCCACCAGGGGCTCAGCGATGTCTTCAATATGGGCGGCAATGCTGCGCAGGAACTCCGCCTTCTGTTTCCCCGGCAAGCGGCTGTATATGGGAAAAGCTTCGGCGGCAAGGCGCGCGGCCACATCCAGTTCTTCGCGGGTGGCGGAATGATAAGCGGGCGGCAACTTCCCGGCGTCGGCGGGATTGAGCGGGTAAAACTCCTGGCCGCGCCCGGAGGCGAGGCGGCAGCCCAAAAGCGACAGCCCGCGCAATTCGCTGCCGGTCAAGGTGACGTTTTTAGCGGGCATAGGTCACTTGCCGGGCTGGAGTGCGGCAGTCGGCGGGACGGTTGGCAAGCACGCGGCGGATCAGAGCTTGCGTGCCGTGCAATTCTTCACCCGCCAGCTCCAGGCGCGGGGGGCGCACACGGGCGCTTCCCATGCCCGCCTCCTGCTGCACCAATTTGATGAGCTGCACGAATTTGGGCACGGTATCCATGCGGAGGAGGGGCAGAAACCAGCGATAGAGCCGCATGGCTTTTTCGGATTCGCCACGCAGCGCCAGGTCGAAAAGCGCGACCGACTCGCGGGGCAGAGGGTTGGCCAAGCCGGCGATCCAGCCCACGGCGCCCACCGCGACGCCTTCCACAATGGCATCATCCACGCCGACGAGAACAGCCAGACGGTCGCCGAGGAGAGCGCGAATGGCGGTCACACGACGCACGTCGGTGCTCGACTCCTTAACTGCCGCCAGGTTCTGGTGTTCGCGGGCCAGTTCCTGAATCTGTTCCGGAAAGAAATCAATTCCATAAGCAACAGGATTGTTGTAGAGCATACAGGGCAGGCTGGTGGCCTGGAAGACGGCGGCGAGGTGAGCCTTGGTTTCGCGCCAATCGCCCAGGTAAACATAGGGCGGCAGGACCATCAAGCCCCGGCAGCCGGCATCGGCGAAGGCGCGGGCCAGGTCCACGGCTTCGCGGGTGCTGAGCGAGGAAACAGCGGCCACCACGGGCACGCGGCTGCCCACCGCTTTAACACAGGTCTTCACGATGGCCAGCTTCTCGTCTGGCGTGAGGGTGGCGCCTTCGCCCAAAGAACCGAGGGGAACGATGCCGGTGCAGCCGTTCTCCACCAGCCAGGAGCAATGGCCGGCAAGAAAAGAAAGATCCACCCTGAGATTGAGATCGAAGCACGTGGTAATCGCGGGCATCACACCCTTCCATTCCATGATCAACTCCTCGAGACGGGATGAGGCGACGATGTTTCAGAAATGGCACTTGCAGCGGCGGCCATCAAGCTTTCCACGCGAACCGGAAAAACGGGCGGGCGCACGGACTCCGGCTGCCAGCCGAGTAAGAATTCTAACGCGGGCCCGCACACCCGACCTTGACACGGTCCCATGCCGCAGCGGGTGAGCAGCTTGGCGGCGCGCCAGGAAGGATGCTCGCGCAAGCGAGAGAGGGCGACATCCTCGCAGCGGCAGACCAGGGTCTGGGGGTGGGGCAGTTCTTTCAGTTCGGGACGGAGGGCAAAGGCGCGCTGCAGGCGGGAAGCGAAGCGGCGGAATCTGCTTCGTTCCGCAAACAGGGGGCGGGCGGCATCGAGGCGACCGGCGGCGGAATAACCGGCAATCCGTCCTTCGACCAGAGACAACTCCAGGCCGCCGATGCCAGTGGGTTCGCCGGCGCAGTAAACGGCGGCCACCGTAGTCTCCTGGAAATCGTTCACAGAAACTTTGCCATCCTCTAAGGCGCAACCCAAGAGAGCGGCGAGCTCGGTATTGGGTACAAGGTGAAAACCACAGGCCAGGTAGTCGCAGGGCAGGCTCCAGGTCTTGGCGCCACGGCGCAGGGTCACGCTTTCAAGCTTTTCGTTTCCCTGCGCGGAAACCGGCCAGCAACTGGCGAGGTAAGGGGTACCGGCCAGCTGACGGCGGAGTGAGAAAGCTTCTTTCAGCTTCGCCGGTTGCGCGGCGAGCCCGAGAGCGAACCGAAGCAGGCGCCGCGGGGAGGCCTGCTCGGCGATGAGGCAAACATCAGCCCCATATTGCCTGAGGTGCGCGGCCACAGCGAGCAGAAGCGGGCCGGTGCCGGCTACCGCCACCTTGCAGCCGCGCACATCCAGTCCCGACCTGGCCAGCGCCTGCAAGCCCCCCGCGCCCATGACGTTGGGCAGAGTCCAGCCGGGAAATGGAAGAAAGCGCTCGCGCGCGCCGGTGGCAAGAATCAATTTTTCGAAGCCAAGTTCGCAAACTCCGCTGTCGGTTTCGGCGACCAGGGTACGCGCATCGGCCTGGGCGAAGATGCGCATCCCGGCAAAGTGCTGAACCGAGAGATCGTGTACACGGCGGTACCACTGGGCAGCTTCTTCGGTGCTGGGGGAGAGGTGTTCCCCGCGCCAGATCTGGCCGCCGAGGGCGGGATTGTCGTCGGCAATGGCGACGCGCAGGCTGGCCTCGGCTGCGCAACAAGCGGCGGCGATTCCGGCGGGGCCTCCGCCCACCACCAGCACATCGAATTGGCGGCGGTCACTCACCCCAGGGTGACCTCCATGCCTTCGCGGCAAAGCAACTGGCAGCTGCGCAG
>DASVBI010000085.1:0-5590 GCA_036375915.1 Terriglobales bacterium
AACCAAGAACACCCTATCGCACGCGCTGCCGACACACTGTGTGGCGCGGGCGCCCTCGCCCGCGAGCCGTTGCTTTCCGGTGCTTCCCTTCCCAACAGTTATCCGGAGCGTCGCGCGACCGAGCCTTGGCGACAGCCGGGAGAAAGGTTGGTTGTTAATCACACATGATCGGCAGCACCTGGAGAAAAGCAGGTCCTTCGGCGCTGAAGCGCCTTAGGATGACGAGTTAAGGTGGGGTAAGTTGGTGAGAGCCTCTCAGCTCTCCCTATGAAATCCTCCATTCGCAGGCTGAATCCTGAGCGCTGAAGGCTGAATGCTGGGTGCCGGGCTTCAATCGTCAATCGTAAATCTGCAATCGTCAATTCTCGCTAGTGCACGTGGGGCTTCTTCCCCGCCGCAGGCGCGCTCCCCGCCATCTGCTTCAGGCGCTCGATCTGTTCCAAATGGCTGGGGCCGTGCTTGGCCATCATTTCCACCAACTCGGCTAGCGTGACCTTGCGCTTGTGTTCGGGATGGAAGCCGCCCTTCTCCAGGTCGGCGGGCTTCAATCGGCGCAGCACGCGCAAATTCGCCCGGCGCAACAGGGAGTAGAGCGCGATCAGCTCCGGCGTAGTCGGCTCCATGTAGCCCAGCTTGGCCGCCCAAGCGTCCTGGTCAATGGGCGCGAAAGTCGGCTCCTTGTCCGCGATGGCCTGGCGCAGGCGGTAGCCGTACACCAGTTCCGAATCCGCCAGGTGCGCCAGGATTTCCTGCACCGACCACTTGTTGGGTGCCGGCTTGAACTGCAGCACCTTGGCCGGCAGTCCCATTACCGCCCGCGCCACCTGCTCCGGGCTCTTTTCGGCGCTATCCAGCAGCTTCTTGAATTCCTGGGAAGTCATATAAATGACGATTGTAGATTGAAGATTGACGATTGAAAAACCCTGCCTTCAGCAATCAGCATTCAGCCAGTTCAACGTCGAGGCGCCTGTCAATCGGCAATCGAAAATCTGCAATCGTCAATGGATCGTCGTCAATGGATTGTGACTTTCTCCATCCACTGCGCCACCTCCACATCCCACCCCAGCGCCTGCACCATCGCCTGGCGCAATGCCGTGGCGGCCGCTGGTTCACCGTGTACCAGGTAGGTGACCTCCGGCTTTTGCGGGAAGGTGCGCAGCCACTGCAGCAGTTCGGGCGTGTCGGCGTGGTCGCTGAACTGCTCCAGCGCCGCCACCTGTGCCCGAATGGTCACCATCTGCCCAAAGATCTTCACTTCCTTGGCTCCGCTCTTGATGGTGGCGCCGCGCGTGCCCGGCGCCTGAAATCCAATAAACAGCACCAGGTTGCGCGGGTCGGGCAGCCGTTGCGCCAGGTGGTGCAAAATGCGCCCCCCGGTGGCCATCCCACTCGAGGAAACGATGATGCTGGGAAAGCGCAGCTCGTTGATTTTCTTCGACTGCTCGGGAGTGGAATCGAAATGAAAATCCGGCCACTCCAGCGGCGAACCATACTCACCGATCAGGCGCTTGGCTTCCTCGCTGTACTCGTCTTTGTATTTGAGAAAGATTTCCACCGCGCCGATGGCCATGGGGCTGTCCGCATGTACGGGCACGCGCGGAATCTGCCCCGCCTCCATCAACTCCTTCAGCATGAAAAGAAATTTCTGCGTGCGTTCCACGGCAAAGGCCGGGACCACCACCGAACCGCCGCGCTGCACCGTCTGCCGAATCAACTGCGCCAGTTCGGGGCGGGGATCGCTCTCCGGATGCGCACGATTGCCGTAGGTGGACTCCATCACTACCACATCCGCCACTTCACCCTCTGTAGGACCGGAATAGACGACTTTTCCGGGCGCGATGTTCTGGTCGCGCACCCGCCCAATGTCGCCGGTAAACAGCAGCCGCCGCGATTCCCCGTTCAGTTTGAGCGCAACTTCTGCCATGGCGGCGCCCAGAATGTGCGCCGAACGCACAAAACGGAAAGAAATCTCCGGGCAGACCTGAACCGTGCTCCCGTTCTGCACTGGCTGGAAATATTGCAGGCAGTTCTGCGCCTCCTCCATGGTGTAGAGCGGCAAGGCAGGCGTGTGCTTGGAAGTCTTGTGATAGTTGTGGAATTCGGCGTCTTCTTCCTGCAGGTGGCCGGAATCAGGCAGGAGAATCCCGCACAAATCAATTGTGGCCGGCGTGGCATAAATCGCCCCACGGAAGCCTTCTTTGACCAGGCGCGGAATCCAGCCGGAGTGGTCGAGGTGGGCGTGCGTCAGGATGACGGCATTGATCAGCCGCGCCGGTACCGGCGTGTCCTTCCAGTTGCGCTCCCGCCATTCTTTCTGGCCCTGGAACAGCCCGCAGTCCACCAGCACCCGGAACCCGTTCTTATCGCCATCCGTGGAGGTGCTGATCAGGTGTTTGGAACCGGTCACTCCTCCCGCCGCCCCCAGAAATTGAATGTAGCTCACGTCTTCCCCTCTCCCCTGATGGTGGCGGCATTCTGAGGGCCTGCATGCCCGCAGAGCCTGCCCTGAGCGAAGTCGCCTGCGCCGCCACTTTGCCAGTTCGACTGCACGCCCTCGGCCACTCGCTTCAGCAATTGAATTGTACCTGTGTCGGCTCACGATGAGATGGTCACGGAAGCCTCAGGTTAGGGCGGAGCAGAACCGGCGCTGAGCCTCTCTAATGACCTCTCAACTGCACCAACCGGCCTTAGCAAAGTAGGGCTTGATTGATGGCTGCATAAAGTAACGTCCTGCGGCGTTGTACTTTTGGCCTGTCATCCCGAGCGCGTGCCACCGATCCCGCCTTGCGGGAGCGGAAGCGCGAGTCGAGGGACCTTGTGCTTACTCAGCCAACCAGCCCCTTGACTCTGCTGCGCGACATTGACTGCGCGTTGCCTTACCCACAGCCGAGTTCTACGGCGACTGCGGAGCCGTCGTGATCTTCAGCGTATTGTTATTGGGATCGCTTTCCGGAACGCTGCCGTCATTGACCACCGCCTCCACCGGCGCCGCCGGTATGCGGATGCGAACCACGGCCTTGCCCTTCGCCGGAACCTGCACCCGATGCGACATCTCGCCCTGCGGCGCCCGCGCCGCCACCGGCACCTCGGCCCGCACGTCGCCCGTGTTCTTCACCGTGACCGTGAGAACATACTCGCCCGCCAGCAGTTTGCGGGGATAGGCGGACTCCACCTGCAAGTCGGGCAGACCGCGGTCGCGATATACCCAATCATCAAAGAACCACTCCAGGTCGCGCTGGCTCTGCGTCTGCGCCAGCCGTTGCATGTAGGAAGCTTCGTGGTCCTGATCGGCGCGGTAGGACTGCAAGGCGCGCCGCAACGCCGGGTCGCCCACCATGTCGCGCAGCATCCACCACACGTACATGGCCTTGGTGTGATAGAAAACATCGTCCGTCGCATTGATCAGCGATTGCTTGTCGGCTTCCGGCGGCGGCTGCCCCCTGGCCGCAGCTTCATCCACCGCCCGTTCCGCCTCCATCAGCGGCGGCAACTGCCCGGTCATGTACGCCAGCGCCGCCTCCCGGCCATCCTGCTGCTCGCGCTCAACCGCCTGCAGAAAATGCGCCACCCCTTCGTAGATCCACGGCCGCTCCGAGGATAGCGTAGCGTGCGCCAGTTCATGCACCATCTGCAGCTGCAACGGTTTTGGCTCCTGCGAGTTGAGCCCTGTAAACAGCACGCCCCCGCTTTCAAAGGACGCGGCCTGGCCGCTGTTCAGCTCAACTATTTTCACGCTGCTGTGCGGCTGGCCCAGCCACCGCGCCACGAACGGCGCCAATTTCTGGACAGCGGCAGCGTAGTCTTCGGCCACAGCCTCGTGTTCCGGAATATGGTACACGGTGATGAGCGTCTGTCGCAACGCTGCGAAGTTGCCGATGGCGAACGTCGGCACGGTCATTCCCAGCGGCGCGAACCGGTAGGGAGTGCCTCCCGTGATTCCCTGGCCTTCTTCGACCGGGCTGGTGCGCCCAATGCCCTCCAGTTGACCGTTAGCCACCACGGTCAGCGGCGCGTCATCATTGATCCAGCAGAAATTCACTTTCAGGCTGGACTGCGCTTCGCGCTCCTTCCACTCTCCCAGGGTTTGAAAAAGGGCGTTGCCGCTGGAAAGGCTCGCAGCCTCCATCTCCACCGGGTACCAGGCCACAAAGCCGATGCCGCGCACCGCCGTGAACGACGAACTGATCTGGTCCCAATCGCTGCGCAGCGCCGTAGCGGCAGGTGTGCCGATGCGGGTCAGGCGGGTGGCGTCGGGCGTAATCGTGCCCGAATACCCCACCTCGATCTCCACCGCGCCCCGGGGAGGGACTGCGGCCGGCAGGTTGATAATGGCTTCCGTCACTCCCCCGGTGTGGTCAATGTCGGTGGTGTAGGGCTGGGTTTCGAACTGCACCGGCTTGCCCGCCACCTGCACCAGCCGCCAGGTCAGGCTGGAGGAAATCTGCAGTGCGGCCACGCTTTGCGGCTGGCTGGAATCGTTGCGCAACGTAATTTTGCCGCGCGCCGCCAGCGCCTGTCCCGAGGGGTCTACCCGCATTTCCAGGTCGTAGCTGGTGAAGGTAAATGCGCCGCGGTCCAGCGCGGCAAAGCACGCGGAACTGCAAAGCAAAACGACAATTGCGGCCAGACGGAAAAGCTTCATTCGGGTTCGGAGGACTTGGGGACGCGGCGCCCCTCACGGTCGTTCAGGGCAGCGGCTTTATCCGCCGCCGCGCGCCGACGCTGCCGCGCAATTTCATAAAGCACCACCGCCCCGGCTACGGACACATTGAGCGACGGCACCCTCCCCAGCATGGGAATGGACACCAGAAAATCGCATTTTTTGCGCACCAGTTCGTGCAGGCCCTTGCCTTCCGCTCCCAGCACCAGGGCGCAATCCATCTTGTAGTCAAGCTCGTCGTAGGCCTGCGGAGCGCGTTCGTCCAGGCCCACCGTCCACACATTCCGGCTCTTCAGTTCCTCCAGCGTGCGCGCCACATTGGTGATTTTCGCGACCGGTACATGCTCTACCGCGCCCGCCGAGGCTTTGGCCACAGCCGCGGTCACACCCGCCGCGCGCCGCTCCGGAATGAGCACCCCGTCCGCGCCGGCCCCATCCGCGCTCCGGATAATCGCCCCCAGGTTGTGCGGGTCTTCCACCCCATCTAGAACCACCACCAGGGTATTATGCCCGCGCCGGTGCTGCAGAATATCCTCCACGTCGGCATAGGTCTTGGCCGAAGCCACGGCCACTACCCCCTGATGTGAAGCGGTGCCGGCCAGGCGCTCAATATCCTGGCGCGACACAAAACGCACCGCCACCCCCAGGCGGCGGCATTCATCTATGATCCGCTGCACCCGCTGGTCGTGCCGCTCACGGGCCACGCCCACGTACTCAAAGCCCCGCCCGCGCGACTTCAGCGCCTCGTCTACCGCATGAATGCCGTAGATGACGTCCACTCCTACCAGTGTAATGCCTGCCGAGGGCTGGCGCTCGGCTGGCCGCGGTGAGTCCCGCGCCGCAAACTCCTGACCTATCTTCGGTGCTACACCCCACGGCTTCTTACGCCTCTTTCCGGCTGCCGCTATACTTCCGATGTCTTGCCACAGA
>DASVBI010000415.1:0-4424 GCA_036375915.1 Terriglobales bacterium
CCACCAACAACGCATCCACGTTGCAGGCCACCGGAACCTCCGGCGGGCTGAAGGTGAGCTTCTTGAGGTCGGCAGCCAGGCGCTCCTGCGCCGGCTTCATCAGAGCGCAATGGAAGGGAGCACTCACCGGCAGCATAATGGCTTTTTTGGCGCCGCGCTCCTTGGCCAATTCGGCGGCACGTTCCACTGCCGGCGCGCTGCCCGAGATGACCACCTGGTCGGGCGAATTGATGTTAGCCGGCTGGCAAACCTGGTGGTGAGCGGCCTCGGCACAAATCTGCGCCACCTGCGCCAGAGGCATGCCCAGAATGGCGGCCATCGCACCCTGGCCCACGGGGACCGCCTCCTGCATGTATTTGCCGCGATTGCACACGGTGCGCACCGCGTCGTCGAACCGCAGCGTGCCCGCGGCCACATGCGCCGAGTATTCCCCCAGGCTGTGCCCGGCGGCATAGCGCGGAACAATCCCCACCTCGCGCAGCACGCGGAAAACCGCCACCGACATGGTCAGGATGGCGGGCTGGGTAATCTCGGTGAGCTTGAGTTTCTCCTCGGGCCCTTCCCAGCAGACCTGCGAGAGTGTGTAGCCGAGGGCGGCGTCGGCTTCCTGAAAAGTCTCCATGGCCACGGGATAGAGTTCGGCCAGTTCCTTGCCCATGCCAACTTTTTGCGAGCCCTGCCCAGGAAACAGAAACGCAATATCGCCGGCGGGCAGGCGCTCGCCTGGCTTGGGCGGATGGCCATGAGGGTGGTAGGGCAGGTGGGAATCAGGCATTCACGAGTCCTGTCAGGAGGTGATCTCGGCAGGCAGGCGGCTCAACTCCTGCTCAATTTTGGCGTTGATCTGGTGCTGGGCAAATTCGGAAGCCACGCGCACCGCGTTCTTGATGGCGTTGGAATTGGAGGAGCCGTGGCTCACGATGCATACGCCCTTCAGCCCCAGCAGAGGCGCTCCCCCGTATTCGGTGTAGTCCACGCGCTTTTTGAACTCCACGAACGCCTTGCGCGAGAGCAGGAACCCGACCTGGCGGGTGATAGTGGCGCGCAGCGAATCCTTCAAGGCTTCGCGCACCAGTTCGACCACGCCTTCGGAAATTTTGAGGGCCACGTTGCCCACAAAACCGTCGCAAACAATGACGTCCACCTGGCCGTTATAAAGGTCGCGGCCTTCCACGTTGCCCACGAAGTGGATGGGCAGCTGCTTCATCAGCTTGTAAGCCTCGCGGGTGAGCTCGTTGCCCTTGCTTTCCTCTTCGCCGATGGAGAGCAGGCCAACGCGCGGGCGGCGGGTGCCAAAGATGCTGCGAAAATAAATTTCGCCCATGATGGCAAACTGCTCCAGGTTTTGCGGCTTGCAGTCCACGTTGGCGCCCACATCCAGCAGGATGGCGGCAGTGCCGGCGGCGGTGGGAAACACGGCAGCCAGGGCGGGGCGGTCTACCCCGGGCAGAGTTCCCAGGATGATCTTGGCGGTGGCCATGGCGGCGCCGGTATTGCCGGCGGTGACGAAGCCGTCGGCCCGGCCTTCGTGCACCAGGCGTATGCCCACGCGCATGGAGGAGTCGCGCTTGGCGCGCAGCGCCTGCACCGCCTTGTCGTCCATGGTGATGGCTTCGCTGGCGTGCACAATCTCTATGGGCAGCCGCGCCGCCTGCGGGTGGTGGGCCAGTTCCTGCCGCAGCACCTCTTCCCTGCCCACCAGCAACACCTGGACCTGGTGGTGCCGCGCGGCCAGAATCGCGCCTTCAATTTCAGGCTTGGGGGCACGGTCCGAGCCCATCGCGTCCACTGCTATGGTAGCCATTGGTAGCCAGAACGGAACCGCTTACTTGGACTCTTCCATCTCCAGCACTTCGCGGCCTTTATAGTAGCCGCATTTGGGGCAGGCGCGATGCGGCATTTTGCGTTCGTGGCAGTTGGGGCATTCAGAAAGTGAATGCGCTGTCAGGTGGTCGTGCGCGCGCCGGGTGGAGGTGCGCGCCTGGGAATGACGTCGTTTCGGGTTTGCCATGGAATCCTCTTCTTGCCGGCCTCGGCCTGGGGGCGCAGGCCCCACATCAGTTTAAACCGGCCATTTCTAGCTTTGCAGCTTGTCTTTGATCTCTTTCAATGCCAACCAGCGCGGATCTTGCAGCGGTTCGGCGCAATTGCACTGCTCCACATTCAGGTTGCGGCCGCAATGCGGACACAGGCCCCGGCAATCTTCCCGGCACACCGTCTTGAGGGGCATGGCCAGCAGCACCTGTTCCCGCAACACATCTTCCAGCAGCACGCCTTTACCAGTGTAGTAGCTAACCTCGGATTCGTCCGGGGGAACCGTCCGGTCGTTCACTCCTGCATCCGCGCCCCGCGGACGGTAAAGCAGGTCGAATTCGCCGGCAATGTCGCGTTCCACCGGCTCCAGGCAGCGCGCGCAATTAAGTTCCAGGCGGGTAGAAAAATCGCCCACCACGCGAATGTCCTCAATGCGCTCCCGATGTCCGCGGCGTTCTTCCACCAGTTCCGCGTGCCCGCTGCTGCGCAAAGGCCGCAGCTGGTGGATATCCTGTCCGTAATCAATCACATCGGCGCCGATTTCCTCCTGGAAATCAACCCGGTGCAGTTCCAATTCCTGGAGACTAATCAACATCTGGAACCTCCCGCACGTCCCCACCCCGACCGCGAAGGCCCGCGGGAAGCGCAATTGCCGGCTGCCATCCGCCTGCCAGCCGTTCAGCAAGCGGCGCAAGTTCTTGCGGAAGCAATATTTAGCATATCGGCGGGCGCGCGGGAGTGTCAAGAAAGGGGCGGTGCGGGCCGCTATCGCTTGGGCGCTGGCGCTTTCGTTACCGCGCGCTTCGCTCCCTGCTCCCGCCGCATCTGCGCCGCCAACTCCTTAATCTGGGTCAGGTCCTGCTGCATCTCGTTCCAGCCGTACCACAGCGCGTAATCGGGGCTGGCATGGAAGGTTCCCTGGAAGGTGCGCATGCGGTGCTCCAGGAACATGACGAACAGCTTCTGCTCGATCTCATGGGGAGCATCGTAGAAGGTGAGCAGGTCGGGAAACGCATAGGCGTAGTTCTTAGGCTTGGGCAAGGTGCCATCCTGGTAAAGACCGGCGACGGTGCGGATACCCTCAGCCATGAGGTGGTCGGCATTCCTGATTATGTCGTCGCCCAGTTCCAGCTGGCGGCGGGCAAAGTTGATGGAATGGCACTGCTCGCAGGTTTTCACCATTTTGTCGCGCTCAACCTGCCACTCTTCCTGGGTGAGACGCGCGACCTGGGCGGCTTTGACCACCTCCAGGCGCGCCGTGGGCTTGCCGCTGGGATCGAGCACGCCCAAAGCCTGCAGGATGATGGCGCGATCGGCCGCCCATTGTTTGTCTTCGGGCATGGGCAGGCGGACCGCCAGGAAGCCCCAGGCCGTGCGCACTTCGTGATTGCCCTGCTGCATGTGGCAGGTCTGGCAGGTGGGAGCGGCGGAGGTTTCGGTGAGCACTTTCAGCTGCTTCAGGTCAGAGCGAACCCCGTGCTTGGAGGAGGAATACATCTCCCACTGCGGGTGGTCGAAACCCATGTGGCAGGTTTCACAGGCCTGCGGCTGCCGCGCTTCGGCGACCGAAAAAGTGTGGCGCGTATGACAGGCGTCGCAGGAGGCGATGCCGAAAGTGTTGCCCTGGGCGCGCAGATCGGCGATCTCTTTGTCGGTTTTCAACCCCACCTTGTGGCAGGCGCCGCAGCCCTTCATACCCTCAATTAACGCCATGGGCTGGTAATGGATGGTGGGCATGGCGTTCATGGCTGCCCAGGCGAAGGCATGCTTACCCTTCTTGAACTGCGCCACCTGGGCTTCATGGCAGGAGCCGCAAGTCTCGGGCGTGGGAATCTTCACCTTGGCCACATCGGCGGCGGAGGTGTGCTGGTCGCCGTGGCAGGCGTCGCAGCCCACATCCACCTGGCTGTGGCGGCTCAGTTTCCAGTCGGAAACGATATTGGGCGTGACTTTGCTGTGACACTCGAGGCACTGGGCGGTCGTGCTGGATGCCGGTTGCGTTTGTGCGGCGGGCATCAGGAGCGGAGAAAACAGAAAAAGAAGAACAGCTACAGAACGGCGCACCATGAGCGCACCCCCAAGCTGCGGCGGATTATCGAGGGCCGGGCGGGGAGGCGTCTGTGATTGCGGTCACATCCCGGCGGGTCAGGAGAGGAGCGCCAAGCCGGCGGCCAGCAGCTTCCACAGCAGGTACCAGCTGGCAATCACGGTGAAGGTAGTGGCCACGCGCAGCTTGCTGTTGCGGGCAAAGCCGATGGCCATCAGCACCAGGCTCCAAATGGTGAACACGTCCAGAGCGGTAGCCAGGTTGTAGAAAAACTTGTTGCCGGCCATGTCCATGAAGTAAGCGGGATTGCTGGCCACGGGATTATTAATGTTGAAGGCTTCAG
>DASVBI010000728.1:0-2906 GCA_036375915.1 Terriglobales bacterium
GCCGAAGAAGGCGCGGGGGTGTTGGTGTATCTTCACCAGAACGGTCCCGGATTCCGCGACCACGCCAATTCCGCGACGCCCGATGGTCAGCGCCGGCTGCAGCACGAAAGCGGCATTGGGGCGCAGATTCTGAGCGATCTCGGCCTCCACACCATTCGCCTGCTCACCAATCATCCGCGCAAAGTGGTCGGCCTAGATGCGTATGGGATCGAGATCGTCGAGCAAGTCCCGGTATAGACAGGCCGGAACATTACCCATGCTACGCTCGTACTGTCAGACGAGAGGTGCCATGCCCAAACTGCCCCGTTTCCTTCCGATTCTGACCCTGATCAGCCTGCCGGCCGCGCTGGCGGCCGCCGATGCCAGCCTGTTGCGCCTGGTCATGCCGGACGCCAAGGTGGTTGCCGGAGTTCAAGTGGACCGGACGCGCAATTCCCAGTTCGGCCAGTTCGTGCTGCAACACATGCAGTTGGACGATGCGGGGTTCCAGAAGTTCGTCGAGCACACGGGCTTTGATCCCCGCCGCGACGTGAAGGAAGTGTTGATGGCTTCCAATTGGGAATCGGCTACGCCCGAGAGCCGCTGGCTGCTGATGGCGAAGGGTGTTTTCGACACCCCCAAGCTCCAGCAGGCCGCGCAAACGGCGGGCGCGGCGGTAAGCACATTTCAAGGAATTTCGATTTATTCCTACTCGAGCAAGTCCGCCCCGAACGCGAACAACGCCATCGCGTTTCTCGATAGTTCCAGCGCGATCATGGGCGATCTGGCGTCCGTCCAGGCCGCGATCGGTAGGGAGCAGAGTAAGGCGGCACCGAGCAGCGACCTGCTGAGCAAAGCAGGCGGTTTGAGCGCGAACAACGATTTCTGGTTCGTCACGCTGGTACCGCTGTCCGAGTTCGCCTCCGCCATACCCAATCCGAACGTAAGCGGCGCGATGCAAGGCAATACGCTCGCGGCCATCAATCAGGCCAGCGGCGGAATCCGTTTTGGCGACACGGTGACCATCTCGGCCGAGGCTGTAACCCGCTCCGACAAGGATGCTCAGGCCCTGGTGGATGTGGTGAAGTTCATCGTAGGCATGCTCCAAATGAACCGTCAGAGCAATGCCACCGCCGGCCAGGTCGCTAGCTTGTTGGACGGCTTGGATACCAAGACCAGCGGGAACGTGATGAGCCTGTCGCTGGCGATTCCCGAGCAGCAGCTGGAACAGATCCTCGGGCAGGTAGGTCATCCCAAGCCGGCGGGCAAAAAAGCGGTTCCGCAGGGTTAGATCATAGCGAACCGAATCGGCCAGTCGCTGGGACGACCGCGCCTGCGCCCGTCCCACCCATCGCGGTTGCGCACTCAAACGCAAAAAGGTGAGAACAAAGAAGCAACCGATACACCTTACGGTGTTGAAATTGGAGTGAGTTCGCGGTTAAATGCGCAGCATCGCGGGTTGCAGGAATTACAGGGGGGCTGGGACGGTATAGGAAGCAGGGTGCAGCTCAACTTTTGGTCACAACGGTCCATAAACGTTTTTCAAGATGACGACGATAAGAAGCAGGACTAAGGATTTAGAGGCATACGCGGCGTGGCGTCAAGGCCAGCCGGACGGAATTTTTTGGCTGGTACTTGAATTGCTTAACTGTTGTGGTATGATTTTTGGAGCAAGATTGCTGACCTCTCCGGCCGACGGGCGCTGCCGACGGCTGTTAAACTTCAGAGTTCATTATAGTTCAGTCAAATTCTGTAACGTCTTGAACCTTTCTGAAGGCTCGCGCGTCTAAACGTGTTGAATGAGGGAAGCAAGAAAGAAATTGGAGAGTTAAACCTATGACGAAGACCGAGTTAAACAAATTTAAAGAAGTCCTGGAAACTAAACAGGCGGAACTGGCGCAGGTGTTGAGAAATCGTGAAGGTATCGCGATCGAGAAGAGCCCGGATGCTTTAGACGAAGTTCAAAACGCCGCAGAGCGCGAGTTAGCCATCCGCAATTTGGACCGCGAGTCCAACCTACTGCGCAACGTGCGCGCAGCCTTGCATCGCATTGATGAGGGGACGTTTGGAGTCTGCCTGCACTGCGAAGAAGACATCAGTGTGAAGCGGCTCCACGCTGTGCCCTGGGCACCGTATTGCATCCAGTGCCAGGAAATCGCTGATAAGAATCAGGAAGAAGGCAACGAGAGCCTGGACGACCTGCTCGTCAACGCAGCTTAACCAGCATCGGTCTTCGCACCTGGGCGCGGGAAATTCTCGCGCCCTTCGTGTTTTTTCCCTATCCGCGGATCCTGATCCAGCTAAACATCCTGCCGGCGGCTTCTCCGTCCCGCCGGTAGGAATGGAACTGGTCCCCCAAACAGCGCGTGCAGAGCCCAATTGCGTCGATTTGCCCCACGTGAGTCGGGGCTACGCCGTTTTGACCCAACTGGCGGACGGCCGCCTCACTGAGGTCGATCCGGGTGGTACCGTTCAGATCGGTCCGCTCCGGAAAGAGACCGGAAAACTGTTGAGCGACCTCCCCCCCAACTTCATAACAACAGACCCCGATGGCTGGGCCGATGGCGACTACGACGTCCTCAGTGCGCGTTCCGTAGAGGTCGGCCATTCGGCGCAGGGTCGCAGGTACGACCCCCTGTACCGTACCCCGCCAGCCGGCGTGGACCGCCGCCACGGCTCGGTTGCGCATGTCGGCCATCAGCAGGGGCACGCAGTCGGCCGTGCGGACCACCAGCGTCAGTCCTGCGGTATTTGAAACCAGGGCGTCGGCCTGGCCGAGACCGCCAGACCGATTTGCCTCTATAACCTTATTGGAATGAATCTGTTGGAGGCTAGCCGCCTCCGCCGGCGGCTGGCTGATCAGCCGGGTTCCGAAGGCATGTTCCAACCAAGACAATCGCGCTAACGCATCCGAGCGGTAAACTTGG
>DASVBI010000187.1:0-2621 GCA_036375915.1 Terriglobales bacterium
GAGCGCGCGCTGGCCTCCCAGCCGTGGATGCGGCCCGCGGCCAGGGTCACCGGGAAGAAGATATTCGAATTGCCCAGCGCGTCATGATCGAAGTAATTGGTGGCGCTGGTGTGGAAGTGGTCTACATCGAAGCTCCAGCCGCACAGGGGAATGGTGAGCCCGAATTCGTTCTCCCAGTCGCGCTCCCCGCGCAAGGGCAGAAAACCGAAACCCTGGGTGGCGGCCACGTCGAGCAGAGGCCCGCCCACGGTCAGCAGAGGCGGCGCCTGGTAGTAGCGGCCGTAGAAGGCACGCAGCACCCATCGCAGGCGCGGCACTTGGATGGCCATCCCCAGACGGGGGTCGGCAGCGGTTTCGCTCAACCCGCCAGAAAAGTGCGACAGGCGCAGGCCACCGTTGAAGGTCAGCCACCTGGTAGCCTTGAACTGGTCCTCCAGAAAAGCACTTTCCAGCTGTCCCCAGAGCATGGTGCGCTGGCGGAGGGAGGCGTCTGCGGGTGAATTCGTGATTCCAAAGAAATCATTGTCGCGCTGCGCGAATCCCTGTACTCCGAAGTGGGCGTTGTTTCTTCCCGCCACCACCGCCAGGCTGACCACCCCGCCGGCGTAATTAGAGCCGCGGTCGTCTTCCGGGCTGACCGGCAGGTCCTGCGGCCCGCCCCTGTAGTGGGCGCGATTGAAGTGATAAAAGGGCGAGACCGTAAGCAGCACATGTTCACCTTCCGTGTGCGCCCAGGAAAAATCAACGAAAGCATCCTGTTCGGCCTGCGCATCGCGTGTGTCGGAAGCCTGCTGTTCGTAGGTGTTGGGAATCTGGTAGTGGTCGCGCCGCACCGAGGTCACCAGCCGCAGCTGGTCGGATGGCGTGCGGTTGAAAATCAGCGAGGCAAATCCACCCAGCCCGTTATCGGCATCGTGCAGCGCCTGGGGCACAGGCGTCTCCAGGCCCAGATCGCTGCGATTGCCGTCCAGGCTGGCGTAGTAGGCGAAGCGCTGGGTGTGGCTGCCGAAACTGAGCTGGTCGTCGGTGGTGTTGAAGTTGCCGTAATTCAGGACCAGCTCGCCTTCATTGTTGCGCTCAAAACCGTTGCGCGTGATTACGTTGAACACGCCGTAGGAGCGGTCGCCATACTCGGCCGAAAGCCCCCCGCGCTGGACCTCGAGTTGATCAATGTTTTTGGGGTCGAACTGCGGCCCCACGTTGCTGGCTATGTTGGTATTAGGCACGGGAATCCCGTCCAGCAGCCAGGTCATCTGGTGGCCGCCGCGCACGTGGAGCTGGTCGTGCACCATAACTGCCCCGGGAACATAGGCGGTGACCATCGCCATGCTGTTGCTGCGGTCGGCGCCGGGGGTGCTGGCGATTTGCTTCTGGCGCACCACGCTGACCGTGGTGGAAGATTGCGGCCCCACTTCCTCAGGCGTGGCCGTGACCTGTACTTCTTCCGACACCGCGGCCAGCGCCAGCGCGAAGTGCACGTTCACAGCATTGCCGGAATTGATGGCCACCTTCAGGGATTGCGCCTTAAACCCCGGCGCGCTCACGCTGAGGACGTAACGCCCCGCGGGAACCGTGTTGAACTGAAATTCGCCCAGCCCGGTGCTGGCGGCCGTTTGCGACCACTGCGAATCCTGGGCGCGGATGGTCACCTGCGCGCCTTGCACCGGGCGATGCTCCGGGTCATGCACCAGCCCGCGAACGCTGCCGAAAATGGTGGCCGCAGCAACCGCCGCCAGCAGCACGGCGCTGGCCATAAATGTGCGTAGAACGCTCATTCTCCTCCGACGCAATCGCGTTGGTGCGCCCCATCACAAGGGACACCATCCCACTGCAACTCACCAAACTTTTTTAAGGGTCAGTTCGCTGGTGGCGGGGCGCGTTCGGTGCGCTCGGCGAGCACGTGGAAAGGCCGGAAGGCCAAGCGGGAAGAGGAAATCAGCTGGGAGGCGGGCAAGTTTCCATGCCCGCGGGGCGCCATGGGCGCGAATAAAGCAGTGGAAACCGCCAGGAGCCGGCAGCACTGGTGGCAGCAATTGCGGCTGCTGATACCGGCGTCGTGGGGCATGTGGCACTGCCGCTGGTGACGCAGGCAGCAGGCGTGCGGCATGGCAGCAGCCGGGGCCAGCGGGGTGAACATCCCCGTCAGCATCGCCAACAGCACGCCTTGTGCAATCAGCCGCTGGACCATTTTCGCAGCGCTCTACCCCACAGAGGAAGCCGCTCGCAATAGGTTACATCATCGAGGCCTTCAGCCGCATGGGCATTGGTCGCGATGGCGCTGCTTCTCAGCTGCTGGCGCGGGTGAGGATGCGGATGGGGGTGCCGGTGAACCCGAAAGCGCGCCGGATCTGGTTTTCCAGGAAGCGCTGGTAGGAGAAATGCAACTTCAGCGGGCGGTCGGTGAAAAGCACAAACGTGGGTGGGCCAACCGAGGCCTGCGTCATGTAGTAAATCTTCACCCGCTTGGCCATGGGGACGGAAGCGCGCTCGAAATCCACCTGCTTGAGGAAGCGGTTCATCGCCGCGGTGGGGATGCGCTTGCGCCGCTCTTCGGCCACCAGTTCGAGCGTGGGGAAAATCTTGTCCACGTTCTTGCCCGAGGAGGCGGAAATGAAAATGAC
>DASVBI010000524.1:0-12240 GCA_036375915.1 Terriglobales bacterium
GGTGCAGGAGTCCTTGCGCTCCGTGGGCCAGTTGCTTTTGCGCAATCACCTTCAGCACTGCGTGACCGCTGCGGTTCGTTCGGGAAGCGAAGCACGCTCTAACCAGGTATATGACGAACTGGCGGCGCTGTTTTTCAAGCACGCGCGTTGAGGTGGGAGATGGCAGAATTTGTAGAAGATCCGGTATGTCACATGAAGGTAGACCCAGCCAGGCCCCGGGCCCGGGCGGAGCACCAGGGCAAGACATATTATTTCTGCTGTCCCGGTTGCGCGCAGAAGTTCCAGGCAGAGCCAGAGCGATATGTGGCTTCTCAGGCGGGCGGACTGGTGCAGTTGGGCGCCGCCGGGAAAAGCAGCGCGAGCCTCGGAGCGATGGGACATTCGGATTTGGTTACCTTGGGAGGCGCAAGCGCCGCCCCCCAGCCCGCAGCCGCCAAAGATCCGGTCTGCGGTATGAGCGTGAATCCTGCTACGGCCAAATACAAAGTCGAGCATGGGAAGGAAACTATCTACTTCTGCTCGGCTTCCTGCCAGCAGAAGTTTCAGGCTGCTCCGGAGAAATATCCGCGAGCTACGGCACCCGCCGGTGCGCAAACCGCGCGGCTCGAGCCGGCCGCAGCTTCCACCGGCAGCGGCGCCGTTTACACCTGCCCCATGGATTCGGAAGTGCGCCAGCCCGGGCCCGGCGCCTGTCCCAGGTGCGGCATGGATTTGGAGCAGGAGGTGGTGGCGCCAGCCCCGGTGAAAATCGAGTACACCTGCCCCATGCACCCGGAAATTATTCGCGACCAGCCGGGAGCATGCCCCATCTGCGGCATGGACCTGGAGCCGCGTACGGTCACGGCGGCTCCGGAGGAAAACGTTGAACTGCGCAGGATGACGCGTCGCTTCTGGGTGAGCGTGGCGCTCACCGCGCCCCTGCTGGCGATTGCCATGACCGGCATGGTGGCGCACCTCGGATTGGGAGCGCGGCTGTTGAACTGGCTCGAACTGGCGCTGGCTACGCCGGTGGTGTTGTGGGCGGGCTGGCCATTTTTTCAGCGCGGCTGGGCGTCGCTGGTCAACCGCAGCGCCAACATGTTCACCCTCATCTCCATGGGCATTGGCGTGGCTTACGTGTACAGCGTGGCGGCGACCATCGCGCCGGGAATCCTGCCCGCGTCCTTTCGCGGAATGGATGGCGCCGCGCACGTCTACTTCGAAGCTGCTGCTGCCATCACCGCGCTGGTGCTGCTGGGACAAGTCCTGGAGTTACGGGCGCGCAGCCAGACCTCCAGCTCCATTCGAGCGCTGCTCGACCTCTCGCCTAAAATCGCCCGCCGCCTGCGTGACGACGGCGGGGAAGAAGATGTCACTTTGGACCGCGTTCATCCCGGCGATCGCCTGCGCATCCGTCCTGGGGAAAAGGTGCCGGTGGACGGAGTGGTGCTGGAAGGCGCCAGTTCGGTGGACGAGTCCATGATTACTGGGGAATCTATCCCCGTAGAGAAAGGACCGGGCAGCCGAGTGGTGGGCGCCACGGTGAATGGCACCGGCTCGCTGGTGATGCGGGCGGAGCGCGTAGGCAGTGAAACCCTGCTGGCGCAAATCGTGCGCCTGGTAAGCCAGGCCCAGCGCAGTCGGGCGCCCATTCAGCGAATTGCCGACCGCGTCTCCGCCTGGTTCGTGCCCATCGTGATCGCGATCGCCGTGGTGACTTTCATCTGCTGGGCGATTTGGGGCCCCCAGCCGCGCCTTGCCTATGCCATCGTGAACGCGGTGGCGGTGCTGATCATCGCCTGCCCCTGTGCCTTGGGACTGGCCACGCCGGTGGCCATCATGGTGGGAACGGGGCGCGGCGCCCGCGCCGGAGTGCTCATCAAAAACGCGGAAGCGCTCGAAATCCTGCAGAAAGTGGACACCCTGGTGGTGGACAAAACCGGCACGCTTACCGAGGGCAGACCTCGGGTTATGTCGGTGCTGACGGGGGAGAAGCTGGAGCAGGCGGAGCTGCTGCGCCTGGCCGCCAGCCTGGAGCGGGGGAGCGAGCACCCTCTGGCCTCCGCCCTGGTGCATGCGGCGGAGGAGCGCAAGCTGGAGCTGTCCGAGGCGCGCGAATTTCGCTACTTCACCGGAAGAGGCGTCACCGGACAGGTGGAGGGTAGGGCCGTGGCGGCGGGCAACGAGCGCCTGTTCGAGGAAATCGGAGTGCCGGCGGCGGATTTACTTGCCCGGGCACAATCCCTGCGCTCGGTAGGGCAGACCGTCATTCTGCTGGCCGTGGACAGCCAGCCTGCGGGAGTGATCGGCATCGCCGACCCCATCAAGCAGTCCACTGCGCAAGCCATCAGCGACTTGCGCGCCGACGGCGTGAACATCATGATGCTCACGGGAGACAGCCGGGCCACGGCTGAGGCGGTGGCGCACAAGCTCGGCATCGAGGAGTTCCAGGCCGAAGTGTTGCCGGAGAAGAAGTCGGAAGTGGTGCGCCGGCTGCAGGCGCAGGGCCGCGTGGTGGCCATGGCGGGTGACGGCATTAACGACGCGCCCGCGCTGGCTCAGGCGGAAGTGGGCATTGCCATGGGCACCGGTACCGACGTGGCCATGGAGAGTGGCGGCATAACCCTGATCAAATGCGACCTGCGCGGCATCGTGCGCGCCCGGCGGCTGAGCCAGGCCACCATGCGCAACATCCGCCAGAACCTGTTCTTCGCCTTTATCTATAACTCGCTGGGCGTGCCCCTGGCGGCGGGAGTGCTCTACCCGTTCCTGGGTGTGCTGTTGAGCCCAATCATAGCGGCTGCGGCCATGAGCTTCAGCTCAGTGTCGGTGATCAGCAACTCGCTGCGCCTGCGCAAGGTGGAGCTGTAAGAAGGGCTTCACCACGGAGACACTGAGGCACAGAGAAATCCAACGCTTTATCACGCGACTGAGGACTCCGCCTAGCCACTAGCTACGCTGCCGACTCCCGAATCGCTGAGAACGGACTCCCGGTTTTACCGCGGCCAGGCCACCGTCAGCAGGAAGGCGCTGTCCTCGAGCGCTTCTACGTCGTGTTGCACGCCGCGGTCCAGCACCAGCATGCCGCCCTGGGGCAGGTCGAACTCGCGGCCCAGAGCCTGCATGCGAATGTGGCCGGCGACGGTTTGCACGGAAATTCGCCCCGCGGAGTGGTGCTCCTGGATGCGAGTGCCCCCTTTTATCGCCGTGAGCACAATACGGAAGTCTTCGAACTTGGCCATGGTCTTAGCATTGCGTCCGCTTTCGTAGGCGGGTTCGCGGCGAAGCCTTTCAATTTCCGCTGCCAGTTCGAATTCGAGATGGGGACCTGCGGTGACGTCGGGCACCCGCTGCGGGCCAGGGGTCTGGCTTGTCATGGACCTCCTCCTTGTCATCTGTAAGCATTATAAGGTCGTGACACGAGATGTCCGTGACAGAAGTCATGGCTGACTTCAGTCCGGGGAATTGGCCGGCAAAAGGAAGGTAGGCTTCATCCCCGGTGTCTTATTCAGGGCCGCATTACTTTCCTGCGTCGGCCCCCGGCCGTTTACTGCGGTGCGCGTTCGCCACGGGGGTTCCGGCGCTGGCCCGCACCAGCGATTCCACCGGCGCGGCCACCATGAGCAGCAGTTGCGCGTGCCCCGGTTTCAGCGCCTGCTGCAGCATTGTCATCTGCTGCGCCGCCCATCCCGAGGGGGCGTGCTGGCCACGGCTAAGATAGTCGAGCGCCTGCAGCCCGGTGTCGGCACACAGGGAAAGGTTGCGCGAAAGGGGTGCCACCTCTTTCAGCAGAAACGACTTTTGCAGCAGCGGCTGCAGGCGGGCGTCATTGCCGCGCCATTGCGTAAGCTCGGCATGCAACTGGGCGTAAGTGGCAGGTGTGGCTTTGCCGGCGACCACCCGCCCTACCAGGTCAGCGAATATCCGGCCGGTCTCGCTCTCCGGGTGAACCGCATCCACCAGCCGGTTCAGCGGGCTTAAGCTGGTGGCCGGCGTGGCTGCCAGATCTTCGCGGGTGTAGTCTTTCACCGGCTCAACCACGTCGGCCAGCGTTTTCAGCGGCGCCATATTGTCCTGGCCGGCGAGCCGATGCAGCATCAGGTAATAGCCGGACACATGGGTGCTCCCCAGCCATTCCAGCCAGGTGTTGATGACCGCCAGCCTCTGGTACATGGAATCCACGTCGCGCACACCAGGCGCTGACCACAGCCGCTCCGCAATCACCGCGGCGCGCGGCCACAAGCGCGAATCAAAATTTTCCGGTGAAACGTACTCCGACCACAGGCAGGCCTCGCCACCCATGATGCGCTGCTGCTCCTCCGGGCTCAGGCGGGCGGCATCACCTGAAAGCGGATCCACGTTGTAATGCAGAAACGCAGGCTGCATCAGGTCGAGGTAATAGCCGCTGGAGAGGATGCCGCGATAGCCCTGCTTGGCCGCCTGGGCCAGCGACTCCTGTCCGCGCCAGGACTGGATGACAATCGTCTTCGGCATATCGGGCCGGAGGATTTCATCCCAGCCAATCATTGTCTTATGGTGTTTACTGACAATCTTTTCCAGGTGAGAGTTGAAGTAAGCCTGTAAGTCGGCGTTGCTCTTGATGCCGTGCCCCCGCATGAACTCCTGGATCTTGGGGTTGGCGTCCCACTGCTTGCCGTTGACCTCATCGCCGCCGATGTGAAAGTAGTGGTCGGGAAACAGGCCCGCCATTTCCTCCACGAACTTGTCGAGAAATTTGTAAGTGCCGTCGCGCGTGGGGTCCATGGCAGGGTTGTGTATTCCCCAGGTGCGTTCGATCTGGTACGGGCCGGGGGCGCTGGCCAGTTCGGGGTAGCCGACGAACCAGGAGATGCTGTGTCCGGGCATGTCGAATTCGGGTACCACGCGAATGCCGCGGTCGGCGGCGTAGCTGATCAGGTCGCGAATGTCCTCCTGGGTGTAGTAGAGGCCGTCCGAGCCTTTCTCCTGCAGCTTGGGGAAGGCCTTGCTTTCCAGGCGAAATCCCTGGTCATCGGAAAGATGGAGGTGAAGCACATTCAGCTTCACCGCTTCCATGCCATCCACGGCGCGCTTGACCGCGCTGATAGGTTCAAAACGCCGGGCAACATCGAGCATCAGGCCGCGCCAGGGAAAGCGGGGCTGGTCGTGGATGGTCACCGCAGGCGCGGCAAATCCCGCCGGCGAAGGCTGCACCAGTTGCAGGAAAGTCTGCAGGGCGTGCATAGCCCCCAGCGTGGTGGGCGCGGTAATGCGGGCGCCGGAAGGGCTTACCTGCAGGTCGTAGGACTCATCTTCGCCCAGTTCGGGGTAATCCTTGCTCGCGTGCTCGGCGGCGATCACCAGGGAGGCGCTGGCGCCATCACTCGCCCGCGTATTCAGCGGCATGCCGGTTTGGCGGGACAGTTGTTGCAGAAAACGGCCGGCGGCGGCCTGCACGCGCGCGTCCTTATTGCCGGCAAAGCCTACGGAAAATGCTTGCGTAATCACCAGCTGGCCGCTGCCCAGCCGCACATTCTGCGGCATCGGCATGAGGTCAAGTTGCGGCGGAGTCTGCATTTCCGGCTGCGCATCGGTGAAGGAAATAACCGTAAAGAGCAGTATGAGGACAAGAATGGGCTTGGGCATGTGGAACAAGCTCTCCGGGTCGAGCGGAACTCAGCAGGATATAGAAGGGGAAAGGCGGCGGCAAGATTACCTAATCGGTTATCGCCTGACCACGAATGTATATGAGAAGAGACACCCAGGTTGACGCGTCCTTGCAGCGTCTCCTGCTCGGACGCGACAAGATCTAACTTGCTGCGTCTCTACCGAAAACCGGGTCGAACCCCAAACTTGCGTGCAACCAGCGTCCTACGCCGCGCCGCCCACCAGTTGGAAAAAGCGGATGATGCTCTCAATGCCTCGATAAAAGTTAGGGATGTGGAATTTCTCGTTGGGCGCGTGCAGATTGTCGTCGGGCAACCCGAAGCCCATCATCACGCTGGGAATCTTCAGCGCCTTCTCGAAGTCGGCCACAATGGGAATGGAGCCGCCGGAACGGATGTACACCGTGTCCTTCTTGAACACGTCGTGCATGGCCTGGGCCGAGGCCTTGATGTACTTGTTGTCGGTGCTGACCACGATGGGGTCGGCGATGCTCCACTGCTTGATCTTCACTTCGATGCCCTTGGGCACGATGGACTGCACGAACTCGTTGTACAGCTTCCAGATTTCATCCGGACGCTGGTCGGGCACCAGGCGCATGGAAACTTTGGCGCTGGCGCGGGCCGGAATAACGGTCTTGGCGCCGTAGCCGGTGAAGCCGCCAGGCATGCCGTGCACTTCCAGGGTGGGCCGCGCCCAGGTGCGGTAGAGCACGGAGTAGCCGGATTCGCCGGTCAGCACCTTGGAGCCGACTTCGGTCTTGCGGTAATGCTCTTCGTTGAAGGGCAGGCGCTCCCAGGCTTTCAGTTCATCCGCCGTGGGCTTCTCCACCCGATCGTAGAAGTGGGGAATCAGGACCTTGCCGGTTTCGTCTTTCAGCTTGCCGATGATCCGGACCAGGGCTTCGAAGGGATTGGGGGCCGCGCCGCCATACACTCCGGAGTGCAGGTCGGTCATGGGGCCGCTGGCTTCCAGCTCGGTGTAGCACATGCCGCGCAACCCGACGCACAGGCTGGGCGTTTCCGGCGCGAACATTTCCGTGTCTGACACCAGGGCGAAGTCGGATTTAAGCCGCTCGGGATGCTGGCGCACGAAGGCGGCAATGGATTCGCCGCCCACCTCTTCCTCGCCTTCGATGAGCAGGCGCACGTTCAGCGGCAGCTTGCCGTTGCCCGTCTTCATCAGCGCTTCCAGCGCCTTCAGGTGCATGTACATCTGGCCCTTATCGTCCACCGCGCCGCGGGCATACAGGTTCTGGTTGCGCTCGGTGGGGTCGAAGGGCGGGGATTTCCACTCGTCCAGAGGATCGGGCGGCTGTACATCGTAATGGCCGTAGCAGAGCGCGGTGGGTTTGCCGGCGGCGTGCAGCCAGTCGCCATAGACCAGGGGATGGCCCTCGGTCTGGATGACCTCTACGTGCTCCAGGCCGATGCGCTTCATGTCGGCCGCGACAAAATCGGCGGCGCGCCGCACATCATCTTTATGATCAGGCAGAGTGCTCACGCTTGGAATGCGAAGCAGGTCCTTCAGTTCGCTGAGGAAGCGCTGCTGGTTCTGACGGGCGTAATCAACGGCGGCGGTAGACATAAGCCCTCTCCCTATTCAGGTTTGTGCCAATGGACGACCCCAAAGTATACCCGAAGGCTGAAAGGGTGGCTGTGACAAGAGCCCCAAACTCCGGCGTACTCGGCGACTCCGCGGTGAGGTTTTTGAATTCCAGCGCGCTTACTGCTCGAAACGTGCCGGCGAAAAGGCGGAAATATCGAATTCAGGTTTTGCGCCGCGCACTACCTGAGTCATGAGCAAAGCGGTGATGGGTGTGAGCAGAATGCCATCGCGAAAATGTCCCGCGGCCACGAAGTAGCCGGGCAGGGAAGTGGCGCCCAGGATGGGCAGGTTATCCGGCGTGCCCGGACGCAGGCCGGCCCAGGCCTCCAACATGCGTGCCTGGCCCAGCTCCGGCGCCAGGCTGGCCGCGGCCTGGTGCAGGCGCTGGATAGTGCCAGGGTCGGTCCGCTTGTCGAAACCTGCCTCCTCCACGGTGGCGCCGATAAGGATGCGCCCATCGCTGCGCGGCACCAGGTAGGCGCCGGGCCCGCGCACTACGTGGCGCAGGAAGTCGCGCCGGGGTGCGATCACCGACAGCATTTGCCCTTTCACCGGGCGCGTGGGCAGCGGAGGCGCCCCCGCAATCTGGCCGGCCCAGGCGCCAGCGCAATTTACCACTACGGCCGCTGGAAAATGGGTTCTGGCGGTCTTCACCCCGGTAGCGCGCCCGTCCGTGACCTGGATGGCGGCTACAGGCGTTCCTGAAGCGACTTCAATCCCCCGGTGCTTGGCGGCCTTGAGCGCGGCTGAGGTCAGCGCGCGCGGATCCACGCTGGCTTCCGGCCAGAATTCGGCCTGGCTGGCGTTCGCCAGGCAAGGCTCCAGCTGGGCCACCTGTTGCTGGTTCAAAGGCTGGGCCTCGCGGCAGAGGGACTGGCCGTTTTCGTCGAGAATGATGGCGCCCTCGCGGCGCAGGTCCACGCGCTGGCCCGACTCATCCTCCAGTTCGTGTACGAATTCCGGATAGAGCTGGGCGCTGGCCATGGCCAGGGTGCGCAGAGGTTCCGGGGTGTGCGGGTCGCAATGGGCGAGCATGCCGGCGGCGGCGTGCGAAGCCTCGCCGCCCGGCTCATGGCGTTCTACAATCAGGGCAGCAGCGCCGTGTTTGCGCAATCCCAGCGCCAGCGACAGGCCGATGACGCCTCCACCCACGATCACCACATCCCAAGTCTTCACAAGAGCATTGTAAATCGCGCTGAACTTTGGATCTGTTCGGGGGGACGGCCGGCGCCTGTGCGTAATCCCAAGGTATTGTCATGCTGAGCGCAGCGAAGCACCTGCTGTTTTTGTACGCGAAAAACAGCCCCTTCGTTCGGATGCGGGTTGGTGTACCCCATCCGAGACTCAGGATGACAACTTCAAAGGGTATAGATTCTTGTGCAGCTCGCTTATTGTGCCGCTTCCGCGACCGGCCTGGCCTGGGAGGCGGGCTCCTGGCCGCGGCTCACGTCCACCAGCTTGGAGAACACCACCAGCCGCTGTGGCGCGGGCCCAATGTAGTAGGTGGGATAACAGGTCAGCAAAGTAAGTTGCGTGCCGGGTGTGGGTTCGACGACCTTCATATCGTTCGGTTCCACCACCTTCTTTCCCGTCACTTCATAGCGGAAGCGGCGGCCGGCGCGCTCCACCATTATGTAGTCTCCTTTTTTGAGCTGGTGAATGTGGCGGAAAAAGGTGTCGCGGTGGGCGGAGATCACGGCATTGCCGGGCTGGCCCGGTTCGGGCGTGTCGGGCAGGTGGCCCGGTCCCATCAGCAAGTCCCGGCGGTTTACCCCTTCCACTACTACCGCATCCAGCTTGATGCTGGGAATGCTCAGGCGGGTGAGAGTGGTCACCAGGCCGGCGGGCTGGGCGGGAACTTGCAGGTTCTGCTGCTGCCACTGCTGGGTCAGGCGCCGCTGAGCCGCATACATAGTGGCATATTGGGAGACCACATAGAGCAGCAGCGCCACTCCCGCCACAATCAGCAACGACGGCCAGGAGCGCTTCAGCCACTCCGAGTCTATTCTCATAGGTCTCCTGACGGCCCGGCGAGAATTAACATGAACATATAAGATGCGCGTTACATTAAGATGCGCGATTTCAGGGTACCGCAACCCTTACTGTGGGCAGGCACCTGATCCCTAGCCGCAGTCAGGCGGCTCCGAGTCGAGTCTCTACCGGGTGCGCATGGCGGAGGTAATTCCCCCGGCCAGAACCCCGAAGCCAATCACCGCCAGTACGGGAAGCGAGCTGCTGGAACCGGGCAGGGGATCGGCATCACTGTTCTTATCGCTCTTTGCCGGGGATGGCGTTGCGGTCGGTGTGCTGGAAGCCACGTCCTTGGTTCCCGCGGCTGTAGTGGACGCGGCAGAAGCAGCGGCGGCGGAAGAAGATGTGGCCGTGGCCCCTCCGGGCCTCGCGCCCTGGGTCTGGGGTGGCTGCGCCCACAACAGTGCCACCAACAGGCAGATAACGCCGACAAGCAGGAATTGCCAGTAGCGCTTCATCTTCTTCTTTCCATTTCTATTGCCCCGTTTCTTTGCGCACCAATGCTGAGCACCTGACTACCGAAATTCGGATACAGTTTTCCGACCGCCCTTCCAGCACAGATTTCCGTTCTTCCCTCCAAGAGCCCTGGGCAGAGTTGCTTGCGAGTGGCAACCTGCTGCAGGCTTAACAATCTAGCTGGATTGAGGGCAATTCATGGGCCAAACGCTGGCTGATGGCCGCTTGGTGTTTGACACAGCTTCTTTTCTGCTCAACAATGCTGCTATCCCCGAACT
The DNA here is from genome assembly GCA_036375915.1 of Terriglobales bacterium. Taxonomy (GTDB): domain Bacteria; phylum Acidobacteriota; class Terriglobia; order Terriglobales; family Acidobacteriaceae; genus JAICWP01. The sequence continues at coordinate 9,996 of DASVBI010000524.1, forward strand.
CAGCGCGGAAGAGGCCAGCATGTCCATTACTCCAGCTCCCAGTCCGGAAATTCCGGATGAGGAGAGGCAGCGACAACAGCAACAGCAGGAGCAGCAAAACCAGGAGCAGGCGCAGGCCTACCAGCAACCGGAGCCTTATCAGCAGCCACCGGCCTACCAGCAACAGCAGCAGTACTACGAGCAGCCGCCGGCCCAGGCCCAGTATGTCTCGCCGGAAGTGGCGCGCGCCCGCCACCAGAACACCGTCTGGAAGTGGGTGGTCTGGGTGTTTGCCGCCCTGTATGTGGCGGGGTCCATTTATTTCATCGTAGATTTGCGGGGACGCCTGGAACACGTGGAGCACTCCTCCGACTCTCTGCGGGGAGACGTCCACGAGCTGAATCGGAAACTGGGTGACGCGCAGGCAGACACCGATACCTTGGCCTCGCAGTTGGGCATCACCAAAAAGGAATTGGCCCGGCGTACTGCCGACCTGCAGCGCCAGCAGCGCGCCGCTGAGCAGCGCCTGGCCGAGCAGCAAAAGCAGCAGATCAGCGCCGTCAGCGGGGAAGTGGCCGGAGTAAAGACCGAAGTGGGCGGGGTGAAGACCGATGTGGCCTCTACCCGCAGCGATCTGGAAGCCACCAAGGCCAAGCTGGAGCGCGCCATCGGCGACCTGGGCGTGCAGAGCGGGCTGATTGCCCGTACCCGTGGCGACCTGGAGACCCTCAAACATTCGGGCGACCGCAACTACTTTGAGTTCACGTTAAACAAGAGCAAGAACTTCACCCCGGTCTCCACCGTGAGCCTGCAGCTCAAAAAGGCGGATAAGAAGCGCGGCCGCTTTACCCTCAACGTGCGCTCTGACGACCGGGTGATCGAAAAGAAGGACCGCAACGTGGACGAGCCCATCCAGTTCTATACCGGCCGCCAGCACTTTCTCTACGAGATCGTGGTGTGGACGGTGGAGAAGAACAAAATCAGCGGCTACCTGAGCACCCCCAAAGCGGCGCCACAGCCGGTCACCGCCAGCGCGAATTAACTTTAGCCAGCATGGGCCGGCATCTCTGCCGGCCCCATTCTTCCTTCAACAGGCGACCCCCAAGACCGCGAAAGCGGCTTTAGCTCCTTATCCGCAACTCATGGCGCCCGCATTTTCTTGCTCCACCAGGGATACGCCCCGTCTCCAGTCTGATATTGACACCGCCTCCGCCTCCCCTCAGATTCCATTCAGATTCACGAATACTGAGAGGGGACTCATGTATCCAGGCGGACGGGTATTGGTCGAAATCGTGGCGCGCACGGCCGCGATTTATCTTTTCGTGCTGCTGGGAGTGCGCTTGAGCGGCAAGCGCGAGGTGGGGCAGATGACGCCCTTCGATCTGACCCTGCTCCTGCTGCTCAGCAACTCGGTGCAGAATGCCATGACCGGCCCCGACAACTCCCTGGCCGGAGGGGTATTTGCGGCCGCCACCCTGCTCATCATGAACTTCGGTGTGGCCGAAGCTTCGGGCATGAACCGGCGCTTCCGCAAGCTGGTGCAGGGCCAGCCCACGCTGCTGGTGCACAACGGCAGCATCATGGAGGGCCACATGGCCCGCGAGCACGTCACCGTGGACGAGTTGCAGCGCGCCCTGCGCGAACACGGCATCGGCAGCGTTAAAGACGTTGCCCTGGCGGTGCTGGAGGTGGATGGCTCCATCAGCCTGCTCAAGTATGACGACATTGATGCCAAGGCCCAGCCCCATCCCCGCCTGCGCTTCCTGCAGAAGCACCAGTGAGCCCCGGCCAAGAACCGGAACCCGGTCGTACCGGACGGGGTGTTCCGGCCCGGCCTCAGTTTGAGTGCCATTCCGCCATCTCACTTGACCCCGACCGCATAGCCTGAGAACCAGCCGCTTGGAGGCCCGCTGGTGTTGACCTGCCCCGAATATGTGGTGCGGAAGGATTTTCCTACCTGGCCTAGCCGGTAGGTCGTACTGCCAAGTCCGAACGGCTGTGCCTGAGTGACCGTATTCAGGTGCACGGTGGTAAAAGAACCGTTCAGGGTGTTGAGCACCACTTGCTGGATGTAGTCTGAAACTTGAATAGGTGTGCCCTGGCTGAAGCTGGCCGGATCATTGAAATTTGCAGGAGCATTGTTCAGATAAATAGTAGTCGTTCCGGTGCGATTGATGGTCCGGAACGGTCCATTGACGAACACCACATTCGTCGTCGCGTTGGTGACAAAGGTGAAGTTCGCCGTGCTTTCATTCTGCGGCGTCCC
>DASVBI010000175.1:0-10064 GCA_036375915.1 Terriglobales bacterium
TTGGGCGGACTCCTTCCGTCCGGCAGCCCAGGATTGGTTTGACCGGCAGATGCAAGCCTTGCAGGAATTCGATACCACCTTGACTCTTTGTTTCACTCCTGAACACCTGGGACTGCTGCCGCATTACACCAGCCCGCCGCGCCAGAGCAGGGACTTTGCGGAGTTTACCTCCTGGGCGGTGCAGCGCTATGCCGCTCCGGGCAGCAAGCCTGCAGTGGTGGACCATGCTGAGCGATCAGCCATGAAGGAGTTCAGTAGTCCTTTTGCGGATTGAACCGCCGGGTGTTGCCGATCGGACCGCACGAACTGGGGAAGAACGAGTAGCGCGCGTTTGCCGGTCCGGAATTCGGGCCAGCGCGGACGCACAATTCTCTCGCACCCCGCATGGCATCTCAGGAAAGTACGCATCCATCCAAGAAGTTCAGTTGCGGCGGAGCAACCTGGCCGGTTCTGAATCTCTTCCTGGATCCCTTTGCCGCACATTTGCTAAACCGACCATGAGTAATAAACGAATCTTGGTGACAGGCGGCGCGGGCTTTGTTGGCTCCCACCTGGTTGACGCTTTATTAAAGCGCGGCCATCAGGTGCGGGTTTTCGACAATCTCACGCCCCAGGTCCATAGCGATGGTTTGCCCGCCTACTTCCCGCGGGAGGTGGAGTTCATTCAGGGAGACGTGCGCCATCAGGAGCGCCTGTGCGAAGCGGTGCGCAACATAGATGTAGTCTTCCACCTTGCTGCCGCCGTGGGCGTGGCCCAGTCCATGTACGAGATTTCCCACTATATGGGCGTCAACACCCAGGGCACCGCCAACCTTCTGCAAGCCCTGCTGGATGCGCGCTGTCGGGTGGAGAAGCTGATTGTGGCTTCCTCCATGTCCATCTACGGCGAAGGCAAGTACGTTTGTCCGGCGTGCGGCGAGATGGCTCCGCAGCCCCGCCCCCTGTCCCAGCTAAAGCGGAAAACCTGGGAACCTCTGTGTCCTCAATGTGGGGCGGAGTTGCAGCCCGTGCCCACCGATGAGTCCAAGCCCCTGCAGGCTACCTCCATCTATGCCCTTTCCAAGAAGGATCAAGAGGAGATGGTGTTGTTGTTCGGGCGCACCTATCAGGTGCCGGCGGTGGCCTTGCGCTATTTCAACATTTACGGGTCGCGGCAGGCGCTCTCCAACCCCTACACCGGGGTGGCGGCGATATTCGCCTCGCGGCTGATGAATGGCCAGCCTCCCCTGGTGTTCGAAGATGGCATGCAGAGGCGCGATTTCGTCAGCGTGCACGACGTGGTCGCAGCCAACCTGCTGGCGCTGGAGCGCCCCCAGGCTGACGGCATGGCGCTGAATATCGGCTCCGGTCAGCCCATCACCATCCGTGACGTGGCCGCGGAGCTGGCCCGGGCGCTGGGGACGGAGACCGCCCCCCAGATTACGGGAAAGTACCGCGCCGGGGACATTCGGCATTGTTTTGCGGACATTGCCGCGGCGGAGAAAGCGCTGGGCTATAGCCCGCGGGTAAAGTTTGGCGAAGGAATTCAGGAACTGGTGCAGTGGCTGGGTTCACAGAAGGCGGTGGATCGCTGCGCGGAAGCGGTGGAGCGGCTTACCCTCTATGGCCTGGCCGCCTGACCGGCGCCTGGAATTTGGGCCCCTATGTGTCGGACCTGTTCCGACAATCCTGGATAGAGGGACCGGGAACAAGAGTAAAGGCATGAGGAAACCACAGTCATTTCGTTCGGTCCTGATTTTCGGCGGAGCCGGCTTCATTGGCTCCAACTGGGCACGTTACTTGCTGGAAAACACCGACGCCAAGGTGCATATCTATGACAACGTTTGCCGCGTTGGCGTGCGCCATAATCTGGAGGAGCTGCAGCGGATCGCGGGGCGCTCGGGACGGCTGCAGATCACGATAGGGGACGTGCGCGACAGCGCCATGGTGCAGCGCGCGGTGCGCACGGCTACTGAGGTGTACCACTTTGCCGCCCAGGTGGCGGTTACAACCTCGGTCTCCGAACCGCGCCTCGACTTCGAAGTAAACGTTGGCGGCACCTTCAATATTCTGGAGGCGGTACGCAGGAGCGGCCGCCGCCCCTTTCTGCTGTTCACTTCCACGAACAAGGTTTATGGTGAACTGAACTCCCACCGCCTGCTCGCCGGCAGCACTCGCTACAGCTACGCCGATATCCGCGGCATTGCTGAACACCAGCCGCTCGATTTCCACTCTCCCTACGGTTGCTCCAAAGGCGCGGCGGACCAGTACGTTCACGACTACGCCCGCATCTACGGCATTCCCAGCGTGGTTTTTCGCATGTCCTGCATCGCCGGGCCGCAGCAGTTCGGCAACGAGGACCAGGGCTGGGTAGCGCACTTCCTTTACTCCGCGCTGCAGGCCAGCCCCATTGTGGTTTACGGTGACGGCCGCCAGATTCGCGATGTGCTCTGCGTCGAGGATCTGCTGCGCGCCTTCGACGCTGTGCGCGTCAACCAGAAAAACACCGCCGGGCAGATCTACAACGTGGGCGGCGGGCCGGAGAATACCGTTTCCTTGCTGGAACTGATGGAGGAAATAAGGCAGCTTACCGGCCGCAAGCTGGAGTATGAGACCTGCCCCATGCGGCCCGGCGACCAGCTGGTGTATGTGACCGATTTCGCCAAGCTGCGCCGCGATACCGGCTGGCAGCCGCAAATCAGCCTGCGCCAGACGCTGCAGCAGATGTACGGCTGGTGGAAAAGGAACCGCGAGCTGTTCGCCGCCACGCCGGTCACGGAGCGTGTGCCCGGTACGGCTCTGGAACCGGCGCCGGGGGTGGCGGCATGAGATTCGCCCTGGTTAACCCCAATTGGGATTTCACCGGCTCCACCTACTTCGGTTGCCAGGAGCCGCACTATCCTCTGGAACTGCTGTTCAGTTTTGACAAAATCCGCGCCGCCGGGCACGAGCCCTTGCTGGTAGACGCGCAAGTCGGAAAACTCAGCCTGCAAGAAGTGAAGCGGCAGGTGGAGCGCTTCGAACCAGATTTTCTGGTGATTCCCACCGCGCCTTCCTATCTGTTCTGGCGCTGCCCGCAGCCGGAACTGCGGGTGCCGCGGCAGTGGTTCGCGGCCCTGGGGGAAAAGTCGGTGCGCGTGGCCATTGGCCCGCATCCCTCCGCTACTCCCAGCGCCAGCCTGCGCAAATTGAATTGCGACGTGGCCATGCGCGGGGAGCCGGACTATACCTTAGCCGAGCTGGCCTCCAAACCCTGGTCGCAGATTGATGGCTGCTGCTGGCGCGACCACAACGGGGAACACGTCAGCGCCAGCCTGGCCGTGGCCGATATGAAGGGCTTGGGTCCGCTCGATTTCAACAACTACGCCGTGGAGCAGCACGCCCACCGTCACCATGTGTTTCAAGGCTCCGGGCGCGGCGCCGAACTGGAATTTGCCCGCGGCTGTCCCTGGACTTGCAGCTTCTGCAACAAAACCCTGTTTCGCAACAAATTCCGCGAACGCGATGTGGAGGCCGTGCTGGCCGAAGTGGACCGCCTTCTGGCCCGCGGCGTGGACTACATCTACTTTATTGATGAAATTTTCGGCGTGGGCAAGAACGTGCTCCGCCTGCTGGAGGGAATCGCACAGCGCAAGGTCGCAATCGGCCTGCAAAGCCGTATTGATTTGTGGAACGAAGAAACTCTGGACCTGCTGGGCCGCGCGCACTGCATCTCTCTGGAGTGCGGCATCGAGTCCATTACCGATGCCGGGCGCGACGAACTCAACAAGAACTGCCGTATGTCCACCGAGCGCCTCACCGAATTGCTCATCTACGCGCGGCAGCGAATTCCCTGGGTGCAAGCCAACCTGATTCTTACCGAGCACGATAACCGCGACGAGATCCGCAAGTGGCAGCAGAAGCTGAAGGCGCATGACGTGTGGGTGAGCGAGCCCGTGCCCATGTTTCCGTTCCCCGGCACTCCCCTGTACCAGCAGATGTTTGGCCCTCCCGACGACCAAGCCTGGGAGCGCGCGCATCGCTACTACACCTCGACTTTCAGTCCCAAGGGCTATAGCGACATTCAGGAGCAGCGCCCGGCTGCCATCGAGGAACTGGAATGCGCGTCTTAGTTACCGCCGACACGGTGGGCGGCGTCTGGACCTACACGCGCGAACTGGTGGCAGGCCTGATCCGCCACGGCGCGCAGGTCACCCTGATCAGCTTCGGCGAGATTCCCACCCCGGGCCAGAGCCTGTGGATGGAGGGCCTGGATGGCCTGGATTACCGGCCTACGGTTTTTCGCCTGGAGTGGATGCAGGGCGCGCAGCCGGATGTAGAACACTCGCTGCGCTACCTGGAAGCGGTAATCCGGGAAGTCCGTCCCGACCTGCTCCACTTCAACCAGTACTGTTACGGCAGCGTAGGAGCGGATATTCCCCGGGTGGTGGTGGCGCACAGCGATGTAGTGAGCTGGTGGCTTGCGGTGCACGGCGAGGAGCCGCCGCTGAGCCCGTGGCTGCGCTGGTACCGCGAAGTGGTGAGCCAGGGCTTGCGTTCAGCCACCGCGGTAGTGGCGCCCTCGCGCTGGATGCTGAACATGCTCTCCGAAATTTATGGGCGGCAGGCGCCAACCGCGGTCATCTATAACGGCCGCAGCCCGCGCCTGTTCAATCCTCACATGACGAAAACCGACTGCGTGCTGGGCGTAGGCCGTTTGTGGGATTGCGCCAAGCAGGTTTCGCTGCTCACCCGCTATCCTCAGGCGGTGCCGGTGTGGATTGCAGGCTCTGACAACCACCCCGAACAAGCCCTGCGCGGCGAATCGGATTTGACGGTCGGGAGCAACGTTGAAATGAAGGGGGTGCTGGGGGAAAAGCAGCTGCGCATGCTTTACACCCGTGCCGCTATGTACGCCGCCACCTCTCGTTACGAGCCTTTCGGGCTGGCTCCGCTGGAGGCGGCTCTGTCGCGCTGTGCTTTGCTGGCCAACGATATTCCCAGCTTTCACGAGCTCTGGGGCGATACCGTCCTCTACTTCCGCAGGAATGATGGCGCCGATCTGGCGGAAAAAATTGGCCAGCTTGCCGCCGATCCCGACTTGCGCCGCAGCTACGGGCTGCGGGCTTACCGCCGCGCTCTGCAGTGTTTCACCGCCGAACGCATGGTCAAAGAATACCTGCAGCTTTATTGCACTTTGGCTGGAGTGGAGGCCCTGGCGGCGTGAGCCATCGCCTGAAGCTGCGTTTCTTCGCCCACTCCTGGGTTTCCGACTGGAACCACGGCAACGCTCATTTCCTGCGCGGCCTGGTGCGGGAATTGATCCGCCTGGGACACGAGGTGCGCTGCTACGAGCAATCTGGGGCGTGGTCCCTGGCCAATCTCTTGCGCGAAGAGGGCGACCGCGCGCACGCCGCCATTGAGGGATTCTGGAGAACGTTCCCCGAATTGGACGTGCGGTTTTACCAGACTGACGCCGGCTTTCTTAATTCTGTTCGCGAAGAACTGCGGGGCGCGGATGTTGTCATCGTCCACGAATGGAATCCACCGGAGGTAGTCGAAACCCTTGTTTCCCTTAAGCGCGAGTTGGGCTTCCGGGTGCTGTTTCACGACACCCACCACCGCGCCTACAGCAATCCCAAAGAGATGCTGCGCCTGCCCCTGAGCGAATTTGACGGCGTGCTGGCTTTTGGGGAAGCCATTCGCCGCATCTATCGCGAGGCCTTTGGAATGCAGAAGACGTGGACCTTCCACGAAGCCGCCGACGTCAGCAATTTCCGTCCTGTTGAAGGGGACAAAGCCACGGATGTGATCTGGGTGGGGAACTGGGGTGACGAAGAGCGCAGCCAGGAGTTGCAGGAATTTCTGATCGGGCCGGCGACAGCATTGCCCAGCCGGAAGGTCGCTGTGCACGGTGTGCGTTATCCTCAGGAAGGGCGCCGCAAACTGGAATCGGCCGGCATCGAGTTCCGCGGCTACCTGCCCAACCTGCAAGCTCCGCGTGCTTACGCCGAGAGCACCATCACCGTGCATATCCCACGTCGGCAGTATGCCAATGGGCTAAGCGGGGTCCCCACCATCCGAGTCTTTGAAGCCCTGGCCTGCGGCATTCCGCTGCTATGCGCTCCCTGGAGCGATACGGAAAAGCTGTTTCGGCCCGGGGAAGACTACCTGTGCGTATCTGACGGCCGGGCGATGGCGGCGCAACTGCACCATTTGCTGTCCGACCCTGCCGCCCGGCGGCAAATGGCCGCCAGCGGGCTACAGACAATTCAGCAGCGGCACACCTGCGCTCATCGGGCCCGGCAACTTCAGGAGATCTGCGAGGAACTGGGAAAATGAGAATCTTCGTCTTCGGCTCCAGCCTTACTTCGTCTTACTGGAACGGGGCTGCCACCTATTACCGCGGCCTCTACAAAAACCTGCACGCCCTGGGACACGAGATTACCTTCGCCGAGCCCGACATCTACGAGCGCCAGAAAAACCGCGATCCCGGCGAGATTGACTACGCTGAAGTCGTCATCTATACCACGCCGCGCGATCTCGACCGCATGCTGGCGCGGGCCTGCGACTCTGACCTGGTCATCAAGCACAGCGGGGTAGGCGCAGATGACGAATTCCTGGAGCGCGAGGTGTTGCGCTGCCGCTGCTGCGGCACCCGGGCCGCCTTCTGGGATGTGGACGCGCCCGCCACGCTGGCACGCGTCGAACAGAATCCTGAAGACCCCTTCCTGGGGCTTATTCCGCAATACGACTACATCTTTACCTACGGCGGAGGGCCGCCGGTGGTGGCGCATTACCTGCACCTGGGCGCCAGGAACTGCCACCCCATTTACAACGCCCTGGACCCGCAGAGCCACCACCCCACGCCGCCCGACCCCGCCCTCAGCTGCGACCTGGTGTTTGTCGGTCACCGCCTGCCCGACCGCGAGCGCCGGGTCGAACAGTTTTTCCTGCGCGCGGCTGAACTGGCTCCGGACTTATTATTCACTCTCGGCGGAGAAGGCTGGGCGGGCAAGGCTATGCCCGGGAACGTGCGCTGGATTGGACATGTGGGAACCAGGGACCACAATCGCGTGAACTGCTCGGCACGCATGGTTTTAAACATTAACCGCGAATCCATGGCCAGCGTCGGATTTTCTCCCCCCACGCGCGTCTTCGAAGCCGCCGGCGCGGGTGCCTGCGTGATCACCGACGTCTGGAGGGGCGTGGAAACTTTCTTCGAGCCGGGAAAGGAAATCTTGCCGGCTTCGTCCGCCGAAGAAATCGTGCATCTGCTGACAACTCGAGACAAGGAGCAGAGCGCGCAGGTGGGCGCCGCCATGCGGTCCCGCGCTTTACGCGATCACACCTATGCCTTGCGCGCACGAGAGGTGGATGCGATCCTGCGCCCCGCCCAGCAGCAGGCTCTGGGGCAGGAGCCGCGAAGTACCGTAGCGGCGTGAATGTGGAGGAGCGGAATTGAAGATCGTCATCTTCGGTCTCTCGATCACTTCGGCCTGGGGCAATGGCCATGCCACCACCTTTCGCTCGCTGGCGCGGGCCCTGCATGCCCGTGGCCACAAAGTCGTCTTCTTTGAGAAGGATTTGGAGTGGTACGCCTCCAACCGGGACCTGCCTGATCCCTCCTTCTGCGAAGTGCGCTTATTCCAGGACTGGGACACGGTACTGCCCCAGGCGCGGCGCGAGATGGACGATTGCGATGTGGCCCTGGCAGGTTCCTATTTTCCCGACGGTATCCGCGCCATTGATGAGGTGCTGGACTCGCCGGCTCCGGTCAAGGCTTTCTACGACATAGACACTCCGGTCACCGTGGCGCAACTGCGGTATTTTGGCGAAACCGGCTACCTGCGCGGCAGCCAGATTTCCGGGTTCAATTTGTACTTCAGTTTCACCGGCGGTCCCATGCTGCGGGAATTGGAGACCCGGTTCGGAGCTCAGCGAGCGGTGCCGCTCTACTGTTCGGTGGACGAGCAGGAGTATCGGGCATGGCCGGTGCACAAGCGCTACCAGTCGGATATGAGCTACATGGGCACGTATGCCCCCGACCGCCAGCCCAAAATTGAAGAACTGTTCTGCGAAGCGGCGCGGCGTCTGCCGCGGCAAAAATTTCTTCTGGCTGGGCCGCAATATCCCCGGCAACTGCGCTGGCCGGCCAACGTGCGCCGCATCCGCCACCTTAACCCGCGCTGGCACGCGCGCTTCTACAGTTCATCCCGCCTCACCTTGAACGTTACCCGCCGCGCCATGGTGCAGGCTGGCTACTCACCTTCCGTGCGCCTGTTCGAAGCAGCCGCTTGCGGCGCCACCCTCGTCTCCGACAACTGGCCCGGCCTGGATTCCTTCTTTGTGCCGGGAAAAGAGATCCTGGTTCCAACCGGTTCCGACGACGTAATTGCTTATCTGGCCGCGACCGCGGAATCTGAGCTGAGGAGCATAGGACTTCGGGCCCAGGAACGCGTCCTGGCCGAGCACACCGCCCAGCGCCGCGCCGAACAGTTCGAGCAGTATGTCAGCGGTTTCAATTCACCTCCGCTTCCCACCTGCCGGGAACCCGCGGTCGCGGTGTAGCATTCGCCGTTCAGGCTCGCGCCAGTCTGGGCGCGCCTCAAGCCATCGGGATAACTCCTGCACCCACTGCCGCATCCAGATAAAAAGGGGGTTAACTCCCTTTCCTTTTTCTACCTGCAAGCCAGCAAAAATCTGTGAGGAGGTGTATCTAGTGAGAGTTGCGATAGTCGCGCCACCGTTCATAAGTGTCCCGCCCCGGCGCTACGGCGGGACGGAGTTGTTCATTGCACAATTGGCGGCGGGTCTGCAGAACGCTGGAATAGACGTGGTTGTTTACGCCAACGGGGAGTCCACGGTGGACGCAGAGACCCGGTGGCTATTTCCCAAGGCCCAGTGGCCCATCAAAGGTGACGTTTACGATAACCTCAGAGACCTGAACCATACGACCTGGGCCATCAAGGATGCGTCTCGCACTAGCGATCTTATTCATATTAATAATGCACCCGGCCTGATCTGCTCCCGTTTCCTCAACCGCCCCTTCGTGTATACGATTCACCATCCCCACATACCGGAGTTGAGCGACTTCTACCGCTACTTTCCGGAAGTCAGCTACGTCACGATCAGCGATTTCCAGCGCCGCCAGGAAACCATGCCTTACCTGCAAACCATTCATCATGGCCTCGATTTTTCTCAGTACCAGCTGGGCGGGAACAAGCGGGACTACTTGGCCTTTCTGGGCAGGATCGCTCCCATCAAAGGCCCGCATCTCGCCATCCAGGCAGCGAAGCAGGCGGGCATACCCCTGAAAATCGCGGGGGAGGTCCAACCCATGTTCCGTGATTACTTTGAGGCGGAAATTCGGCCTGAATTGGACGGCAGGTTGATCGAGTATATCGGAGAGGCTGACTTGGCGGCCAAAAATGAACTGCTTGGCCACGCCCTGGCCATGCTGTTTCCCATTCAGTGGGATGAGCCTTTCGGCCTGGTCATGCTGGAAGCCATGGCCTGCGGAACTCCCGTGCTGGCCCTGCCGGGAGGTTCAGTGCCCGAGGTAATCGAGAACGGGGTCACCGGCTTCATATGCGGCTCGGTGAAGGAGATGGCGGCACGGGCGCGCGAAGTTGGTCAAGCCATTCCTCCGGCGCTGGTGCGCCAGCATGCGCAAGAGCGCTTTTCCCTCGAGCACATGGCCGCGGGTTACGCTAAGCTGTACCAGAGTATATTGACGGCTGGTCAGACCTCCAACATTTCAGCTCTCATTGAGCAGCAACGTGCGGTGGCATGAGCGCGCGAATTTCGATTCCGCAGGCGGAGTTGGTCGAAATCCCCTCGCCTTACGTGGAGCCGCGGGTGGCGTTTCAGACCCTGGAGCCGCGCAAGGTCAACAACCTCACCCTGATTGAGGGCAAGACCTTCCTCTCCACCACGGTGGCGGGCGATATTACCCCCGCGGGCGCGCCTGATGTCGGCTTTTTCCACGACGACACCCGCTTCCTCAGCTACCTGGAGTTGAAGGTGGGTGGGCATCGCGCGGTGGTGCTTTCGTCCAGCACGGAAAACACGTTTGCTTCGCAAATTGAGCTGACCACCGGCAA
>DASVBI010000543.1:0-5983 GCA_036375915.1 Terriglobales bacterium
TGGCATCCCAGTGCGGCCGGCACAAGGACGAACAAATCGTGACCGGCTCTCCGCCCGCCAGCGGAAAGGCGGTGACAGCGTAGGTATGCTCCTCGTCCGGCCCCGGCGACACCGCTGCCGCCCAGCGCCCGTCGGGCGACACCGCCGCCAAATCGAACACCTTCGCCGCCGTGATCTTGCGCAGCGCGCTGCCGTCGCGCTTCATGCGGTAAAGATAATTCGACGGCCCTTCCGCCACCCGCACGATCAAATCGTCATCGGGCAAGAACGCCATCTCGTCTTCCTCGCTGCCGTGAGTGATTTGCCGCGGCGAGGAGCGATGGTTCGCGGCTGCCATCCAGATATGCAAATGTCCCTTGTCGTCCGCCTGGGAAAACGCAATCCAGTTCCCGTCGTGCGAAACAGCGTATTCCTGCATGGCGTAGCCCGGCAGCATCCGTTCCCTTTGTCCGGTGCTTAGGTCCGCCTTCCACAATTCCGGCCGGGCGCTCTGTCCCGCCTCGGACAGGTAGTAAAGAATCTTTCCGTCGGCCGAGAAGCGCGGGGCGCCGGCGGCGCCCTCGGAGGAAACCTGCCGGTCGCCATGTTGGTCGTGCACCCAGACGGTGGAGTCCTCGATTCCGACCGCGGTCAGCAGCGACTTGCCGTCGGCCGCCATCTCGATCCCTTCCTCCTCGGTCGGACCCGAAGTCAGCTGTTCCGGCTTGCCCTCGGGAAACGGCTGATACCAGATGTGAAACTTTCCGCCCTGGTTGGAGTCCAGATATATTGCTTTGCCATCTCTAGACCAGGCGCCCGCTATGCATTCGCCGCCTGCCGGTCCCACCGGCCGCGCTGGTCCCCCCTGGAAGGGCGCCACCCGGCAGGGCAGAATATTGCCCAGGCGGTCCATCTCGACCACCAACACCCATCGCCCATCGGGAGAAAGGTAGGAGTGATGCGCCATACTGCGGTCCCCGGGAGGGAGGTAAACATCGCGGCTACGCCCGCGCGATTCGTCGCTGGTCACCACCGCCATGTGCAGCCCTTGCTTGATCTCGGAAAACAACAGCCGTTTGCCGTTCTCGATCCAGGTCAGCGAGGACGAATTGGGAAGCATCAGTTGAGGTTCGCCGCCGAGCACGGGAACCACCCAGGTATCCCAGGGATCGACCGTGCTGTAGGCAATCCGAGAACCATCGGGCGAAAACACCGGGCTCAGCTTCATTTTGCCATCATGCGTAAGTTGCACCGGCTCCCCGTCAGGCAGCAGCTTGACATAGAGATCGCCGGTGGCGAGGAAGGGACTGTCGCCACGAATGAAAGCCAGCATGCGCCCGTCCGGCGAAAGTGCGGGATAAACGGCGGAGTCGGTCAGGAAGGTGAGCTGCTGCCATTGCCCGCTGGGGGCGGGAGTGGCTGACTTGACGGACCGGTAAATTACGATCCCTGCAACCACCGCGACGATGAAGAGAATACCCGCGGCCCACCAGCCCAGGTGGTGCAAACCGCCCTTCACGGTCACGGGTGTAACCGCGGCGGTCTTGCCGGTCTCACTGTCGCGCTTCAGCCGCTTCAGGTCCGAGCGCACCTCGGCCGCTGATTGGTAGCGCAGCTCCCGGTCCTTTTCCAGGAGCTTCCCCAGGATGCGCTCCAGCTCCGTTGGTAATTTCGGATTGACTCGAGTGACCGGAGCTGGGTCACGGTTCAGAATCCCGTCGAAAATCAGCGCCGTGCTGGTCCCCGCGAACGGCGCTTGCCCGGTGAACACTTCATAGAGCACGGCGCCCAGCGAGAACAGGTCGGAGCGAGGGTCCAGTTCCTCACCGCGCGCCTGCTCCGGAGACATGTAGGCCACCGTGCCCAGCGCTGTCCCGGGACTGGTCAGGTTAGGATCGCCCATGCTGGCGGTGCGGTCCAAAGTGCCAATAACGGTTGCGGTGCGCAAGCTCCGCGCCAATCCGAAGTCCAGCAGCTTGGCTTGGCTGTGCTCGGTCAGAAAAATATTGGAAGGTTTCAGGTCGCGGTGCAGGATGCCTTTGCTGTGCGCGGCTTGCAGGGCATCACTCAGCTGGATGCCGAGTTCCAGGGCCATTTCCAGCGGCAGAGCCCCGCGCCACAACCGCTGTTGCAGGGTTTCGCCGCGCAGCAGTTCCATGGCGATGAAATACTCGCCTTCGTGCTCGCCTACGTCATAAATAGTGCAGATATTGGGATGGTTGAGGGCGGAGGCGGCTCGCGCCTCACGCTGCAGGCGCTCTCGCGCTTGCGCATCCCGCTGGTTTTCCGGCACGAACTTGAGCGCCACCTCGCGGCCCAGGCGCGTGTCCTGGGCAGCATAAACCACTCCCATGCCGCCCTGCCCCAGTTTGCCAGTTACGCGATAGTGGGAGACAACATCGCCAAGCTGCATGCTCGCGCTCTACAATCGGCGTAATCCTGACCTCTGCCGCTGCTCTTGTCAATCGCGCCGGGGCGTCCGGCAGCAAATTTCCATTCTGTCATCCCGAGCGAGTCCACGCGCGTAGCGAGCAAGCACGAGTCGAGGCGTTTCACAGCAGCTCACACCTTCAGCTCCACGACTGTCGCTCCACCTCCGCCTTCGTTCTGCGGCGGCTCGCTCACCGACGCCACCTGCGGATGCTTCTGCAGCATCTGTCGCAGCGACTTCCTCAAAATTCCCATGCCGCTGCCGTGTACCACCCGAACCCGCTGCAGCCCTGCCAGGAACGCCCGGTCAATGAACTTCTCGACTGCGCTGGTGGCCTGGTCCACCGTCTGCCCAATTACATTGATCTCCGACGGCGTGCTCAGGTCCTCTTTCTCCAGCTTCACCGAAATTCCTCGCGCCCGCGCCGCTGCCACCGGATTGTCCGCCGCCCGCGCCAGCACCTGCGCGATGTCGTCGTGCGGCACCCGCATCTTCATGGTGCCGATCTCCACCTCGTAGCTGCCGCCCTCCAGCTTGCGCTTCACCACCGCCGTCCGCCCCAGCGACTTCAGCTTTACCGTATCGCCCTCGGCCACATGCTGCACCTCTTGCGGACGCGCGTGCGGGTCGCCCACATCCGCGCCCGTGTGGTGCGCCACCACCGCCGCGTCAAACTGCTCCTTGAACTCGCGCCGCAGCCGCGCGATCCTCCGCTCCCCGTCCTTCGAAAGCTTCAGTGCCGCCGCCCGTTCCTGTACCGCCGCCACCGTCTCCCGCGCTTGGTACTCAAAATCGCGCAGCACGCTCTCCAGTTTCTTCTCCATCTCCCGCACCTTGGCGCGCTGCTCCTTCATGCCCTCCGTTTCCAGGCGGGCCCGCTCCCGCGCCAGCTCCTGTTCCCGCGCCTGCAGCTTCAGCCGCTCGCTCTCCGCCTCCCGCAGCTCTGCATGCAGCCGGTCGAGGAAGCGCCCCACGTCCTGCGCCTGCGTGCCCAGCCGCGTCCGCGCCGCTGCAATGATGGCAGGATTCAGTCCCAGGCGCTGGGCGATGTTGATTCCCGCCGACGCTCCCGGTACCCCAACCTTCAGCTCGTAGGTTGGCTGCAGCGTGCGCTCGTCGAAGCCCACCGCCGCGTTGAGCACGCCCGGGGTGTTGGCCGCGTATACCTTGAGCGAAGTGTGGTGGGTGGAGATAACTGTCAGGGCGCCCATTCGCCGGAAGTGTTCCGCTATAGCGACCGCCAGCGCTGCCCCTTCTTCCGGGTCCGTGGCTGACCCCAGCTCGTCCAGCAGCACCAGCGAGCCGGCCGTCGCCGTGCGCGAGATGAAATCAATGTTGGTGACGTGCGCGGAAAAGGTCGAAAGGTTCTGTTCGATGGATTGGTAGTCGCCGATGTCGGCCAGCACCGCGTCAAACACTGGCAGCTCCGCCCGCTCCGCTGGCACCGGCATACCCGCCTGCGCCATCAGCACCAGCAGCCCGATGGTCTTGATGGCCACCGTTTTACCGCCCGTATTCGGCCCGGTAATGATCAGCAGGGTGGCTATCTGTTCCTGTGTGGGGACAGCCTCCCCCGGCTGTCCGCGCGAGTGCAGCTCGCCTGCTTCTCCCAGTTCCACGCTGATCGGCACCACTCTGCCGCCCTTGGCCTTAAAATTCCGCTCCAGCAAGGGATGCCGGGCATTGTGTAAGAGCAGGCGAGCTCCGCTCGCCATGGACGGGCCAGGGCGCCCCTCCCCACACAGTTGCGCCGCCACGCATTCGTAATCGTCGGCAAGTCTTGCCTTGGCGAACTGCAGCTCCAGCTCTCCCAAAACTTCGCACGCCAGCAGAATCGCATCCACCATCCGCCCGACCCGCTGCGTCATCTCCAGCAGAATGCGGTGAATCTCCTCCTGCTCTTCCTCCAGCAGCCGCACCAGTTCGTTGTTCTGCTCGATGGTCTCGAGCGGCTCCACGAAAACCGTCTGCCCGCTGGAGCTCACCCCGTGTACCACGCCGTTCACCCGGCGCTTCTGCTCGCTCTTTACCGGAATCACGAAGCGCTCACCGCGAATCGTGACCAGTTCTTCCTGCACCACGCCGCCCTCGGATAGCCGCCGCAAATACCCGTGCAGGGACTCGTGAATCAGACGCTTTTGCTTTTCGATTTCCCGGCGAATGGCTGCCAGTTGCGGCGAAGCGCGGTCGTCCAGCGTACCGTCAGGCAGGATCTTGTTGCGGAAGAAGCGGAGCAGTTCGGTGAAGTCAACAATACCGGAGGAAAGTTCAGCGATCGTGGGCCAAACCGAGCTGGCGTGGGCCCAGCCGCCCTCGGCCGGGCTCGCGGGCGAGGACGCCCGCGCCACAACCTTCATAGCTGGGGGTTGGAGCGCGATTTCCCGCCATTCCGCCGCCCGGTCCACCACGGCAATGATCTCTTGCAGTTCGCCGGCTTCCAGCGCCGCGCCTTCAATGCGTGCTTTCTGAGCCAGCGCCCCCGGGTCGCTCAAGCCGGAAAAATCGAAGCGCCCGCCTGCCCGCCGGAACTCGCGGACTTCTTCCGTCATGTTCTGCTGGCGCTCAATCCAGGCCCTCTCAGCGGAGGGCGCCAGCGCCGAAATCCGCCTTTGGCCTAGCGCTGAGGAGGCATACCCCCGCAGCATCTCCCGCACACCCTCGAACTCCAGAACCCGCGCGCTGCTGTGTTTCAGCGCCTCTGTCATGCGCTTAATCCTAACTCACCACTTCAATCGCCAATCAGCAATCATCCCTCGTCAATTCTCCCCTGTGACCCTCATCACACTCGCGTGTTTACCTGGGTGTTAAGATTTCCCCATGGCATTTCCCGTCACCCGCATGCGCCGCCTGCGCCGCACCGAGCCCCTGCGCTCCATGGTGCGCGAAACCAGGCTTACCCCGGAAAGCTTCGTCTACCCCATGTTTGTCTGCCCCGGCGAGGGCGTGCGCAAGGAAGTGCGCTCCATGCCCGGAGTGTGCAACCTGTCGGTGGATGAAGCCGTGAAGGAGTCGCGGGAAGCCAAATCTCTGGGTGTGCCTGCCATCATCCTCTTCGGCCTTCCGGAAAAAAAGGATGAAGTCGCCACCGGCGCCTGGGCTGACGACGGCATCGTGCAGCAGGCCGCCCGCGCCATCAAGCGCGAACTCCCCGACCTGATCATCCTGGGCGACGTCTGCCTGTGCGAGTACATGTCGCACGGCCATTGCGGAATCGTGAAGCGTGTGGGGGTGCCGCAATCTTTAGGCGCTGCCGCCGGGAAAGTGGTTGCCGTCAAAGCCAGGGACAAGGCGCGTGCCGCCGCGACTCAGCCCAGCGCCGATTACGAAATCGTCAACGACGCAACTCTCGAGCTCCTCGCCCGCACCTCTGTTTCCCTGGTGCGCGCCGGCGTGGACATTGTCGCTCCCTCCGACATGATGGACGGCCGCGTCGCCGCCATCCGCAAGGCTCTCGATGAGGCTGGCCTCATCAATGCCCCCATTCTTTCTTACGCCGCCAAGTTCGCCTCCGGTTTCTACGGTCCCTTCCGCGAAGCCGCCGACTCCACTCCCCAGTTTGGCGACCGCCGCAGT
>DASVBI010000445.1:0-3312 GCA_036375915.1 Terriglobales bacterium
ACGGTCTGTTGCCGGGAGTGGCATTTCTTACCGTGCCCCAGGTGGATACGCACAACCTGGGGGCGCGGGTGGAGTACCAGTGGTTCGAGCCGCTGCGAGTCTTCCAGGAAGTCCGCTACTATCACAACTCGCCCTTCACCACGCAGTTCGAAAACCAGACCTCGCTGGCGGAGTCGTTTTCCGGCTTCACGGTGCAGAAGCGCCTGCGCGGCTTCGATCTAAACGGAACCTACACCCTGCGCTACGACTTCATGGGCACCAACTTCAGCAACAACGCCCACACCTTGTCGAATGACGTGGAAACACGCATAGGGTGGGGCAACGTGAGGCGGGTGCACCTGACCGGCACCTATCGCTACGACAAATACAATTACGTGCAGCAGATTGGCGGGTTCAGCACCGATAACCGCTACGGAATGGAGGCGGAAACCGCGGGCCTGCCCGGGTTTCGCCTGCGCGGCGCATACGAGCACGGCAAGCTGGAACTGCTCAACATCTCAGGCGACATTACCAACCATTACAACAACTACACGGCGCAGATCGAGACGCGCAAACTCATCCTGACCGCCGCGCGCGGAGTGAACAATGGCGCGGGCGCGTTATTTCCCTCGGATGTGATGCAGCAGCAGTTTGTGACCGCGCCCTTGCCCCTGGCCCAATTGCTGGCCACGCCGCTGCTGGGCCGCTTTACCCGGGTAAGCAGCGTGGGACTGACCGCGCGCTTGCGGCGTAACCTGGACCTGGGCGCGGACTGGCGCAAGGAAAACGACCTGCTGTTCAGCGCGCTGCAGAATTACCGCATCTGGGAAGTGCGCGGCGAATATCGTTTGGGCAAGATTACCCTGGACGGCGGGGTGGGAAACATGTACACCCAGCTCACTACTGACCGCAATACCAACGGCCTGAGAATCAATCGCTATTACATCCGCATCAGGAGGGATTTTAACTTTTTCTGAGGTGGGGCTTTGAAGAGGATGGCAATGTCAAAAAAAAACTTGGCCGGCGTGGGGGCTGGCCTGGCGCTTCTGCTGCTGCTGTTGTTCACCTGGCCGAACTCCGAGGCGGAGTCAAAGGCGCCGGCGGTGCTGCTGCCGCCGCAACTGGAATGGGTGGGCATGCTGCGCAATGCCGCCGACGTGAATCCCAAACCCGGACGCCTCAAGAAAATCCTGAAAAAAATCATCGGCCTGGATGACCGCCAGAAGGCCATGCTGCTGCCCAATGGCGTGGCCGTGGACGCGCAGGGGCGGGTGCTGGTGGCCGACACCAAGGAACGGGTGGTCCACGTTTTCGACGCCGAGCGCAAGAAATATAAGACGCTGCGCGCTCCCGACTCCGATCCCTTCCTCTCGCCCATTGCCATAGCAACCGACGCGACGGGAAAAATCTACGTCAGCGATTCGGTGCGGGCGCGGCTGTTCGTGTTTCGGCCCGACGGCAAGTTTGCCGGCACCCTCGGCGGCATCACCAGGAATGAGAGCATTTTCAAGCGCTGCACCGGGCTGGCCATTGATAAGGAGCGCGGCCGCATTTACGTGGTGGATACGCTAGCCATGCAGGTGGTGGCGCTGGGCATGGATGGCAAGGTCATCCAGCGCTTCGGCAAGCCGGGCGACGGCGCGGGCGAGTTCAACTATCCCACCCACATCGCCGTGGACACTGACGGCAGCTTATGGGTAATGGACTCGCTGAACTTCCGCGTGCAGCACCTGGACGCAAACGGCAAGTTTCTCTCCGGCTTTGGCCACCTGGGCGACGCGATCGGCGAGTTCGACAAAGCCAAGGGCATTGCGCTGGATGGGCAAGGCCACATCTACGTGGCGGAGAGCCGCGACGACCGGGTGCAGGTCTACGACCATGAGGGGCGCCTCCTGTTCTTCTTCGGGCAGACGGGTGCGGCCGCAGGGCAGTTCTTCCTGCCTGAGGGAATCGCTACCGACGCCAGCAACCGCATATACGTAGCCGATGGTTACAACCGGCGGGTGCAGATCTTTCAGTTGCGCCCGCAGGCGCAACTGGGAGGAGGCCAATAATGCGTCGCCTCCTCCTCATCCTTGCACTGATGGTGTTGGGAGCCGCGGCGGTGGTCCGCCTCTCAGCCCGGGGCAATGTGGCCGCCATCATCAACTCCAAGCACGATTTCCGCGCCAATTCGGGGGCTGAGGTGCGCTCGGTTGCGGGGCGCGACGCCTGCATCTTCTGCCACACGCCGCATAGCGCCGGCGCC
The DNA here is from genome assembly GCA_036375915.1 of Terriglobales bacterium. Taxonomy (GTDB): domain Bacteria; phylum Acidobacteriota; class Terriglobia; order Terriglobales; family Acidobacteriaceae; genus JAICWP01. The sequence continues at coordinate 2,228 of DASVBI010000445.1, forward strand.
GGCAATGGCACTGGCGCTTTGCTGTGGAACCACAAAGTGTCGCTGCGGGATTTCTCCAGCTATACCAGCAGCACGCTGCAATCCATGGTCACGCCCATCCAGGCGCAAGACGTCTCCAAGCTGTGCCTGAGTTGCCACGACGGCACCATCGCCCTGGGCGATACGGTCAACGACGGTTTGATCGAGTTCGTGCAGGGGCAGGGCTATCACATTCCCTCCAACTCGGAGAACAACCTGGCTAACGCGCAGGGTTTTTCCGACGACCATCCTTTTGGGTTTGTGCCTGCGACTCGCGGCGAGGTTCGTTTGCCGCCGCCGGGCGACCCCGTTCACCTCGACGGCAACGGCAAGGTGCAATGCACCAGCTGCCATGATCCGCACCAGGAGAACCTGGATGCGACCGAGGGCAAGTTCCTGGTCAAGGCGAATAATCAGTCGGCGCTATGCGTAAGCTGCCACCAGCCCGCGGGCTGGGCGACTTCCTCCCACCGCCAGCCGCCTGATCCCACCGAGGACATGGCCTACAGCAGCCAGCAGGGGGCGCACACCGGTTATCGCGGGGTCAGCCAGAACGGCTGCGAGAGCTGCCACCGCCCCCATTCGCCGCAGGTGGCGCAGCGGCTGGTGAAATTTCCCGAAGAGCAAACCTGCTACCAGTGTCACAACGGCACGGTCACCAAGCTGAACGTGCAGGCGGAGATGAGCAAGACCTACCATCACCCGGTGGAGATCACGCCTTCGGCGCATGACGAATCGGAGGCGCCCAATTCCGCCATGTACACCATGCCGGAGACCAGCCCGGGAGCGCCGCGACATGTGGAGTGCGTGGACTGCCATAATCCGCACTACGCGAACAACCATGTGGGCCAGGCGCCCCAGGTCAGCGGCGCCCTGATGGGTGTGCGCGGTCAGTCCTCGGGCAATACCTTTGTGCTGCAGAGCGCCAACTAGTATGAGACCTGCTTCAAATGCCATGGCGATAGCGCCAACAAGCCGCAGTTGATGGACACCGGCATGGCGGGAATTGGATACGGGCGCAATCCGCTGCGGCAGTTCAACCAGGGAAATCCCAATCGTTTCAACCA
>DASVBI010000057.1:0-2433 GCA_036375915.1 Terriglobales bacterium
GCCGAACTGCGCCGCCAGCACCGGTCCGACCAGCGGACCCGGACCGGCAATGGCGGCAAAGTGATGCCCGAACACCACCCACTTGTTGGTGGGAACGAAGTCGCGGCCGTTGTCCAGCCGCTCCGCCGGGGTAGCGCGCAACGCGTCCCAGGCCAGCACGCGGGCGGCGAGAAACTTACTGTAGAAGCGGTAGCCCAGAGCATAGCTGCACAGCGCCGCGACCACCAGCCACATGGCATTGATGGATTCGCCGCGGTGCACAGCGATAACGGCCACCGCCAGCCCGCATAGCAGCGAGACCACCACCCACGCCAGGATGCTGCCCCACCGCTTCATTCACCTACCCCGGGAACAGTCAGTGAGCCGGATGCAACGTCAGCTTCTGCACCCGCCAATTTAGCAGTTCGGCAACAAAAAGGGTGTTTTCGGAGGGGCAGTCAATTTCGTGCACCCATCCAAACTCCTTTAATTGCTTTCCCGGCTTGCCGAAGGCTCCCAGTATCTTGCCATTCAAATCCATCTTGTAGATGCGGCCTTTGTTGGAGTCGGAGGTGTAAAGCACCTGGTGCGGACCGGGGGTGATGCAGATGGCCCAGGGCGCGCCGATATCGGTAAACGCCTTGAGAAATTTTCCATTGCCGTCAAAGACCTGGATGCGGTGGTTTTCGCGGTCGCCGACATACACGTTGCCATTGGCGTCGGTGGCGATGGAGTGCGGGTGAAAGAACTCGCCGGGCTCGCTGCCGCGCTTGCCCCATTCCATCACCCAGTCGCCGTTTTTGTCATACTTCACCACCCGCGAGTTGCCATAACCGTCGGAGATGTAGCTGTTACCCTGGGCGTCCCAGGCAACATCGGTGGGGCGATTGAACAAGCGCTCCTGGAAAGTGGCGAAATCGGGGGGCGGTGGCGGAGGCGGGGGCGCTCCGGGAGCGCGCGGGGCGCCGCCTTCAACGGCCTCAGGCTTGCGGCCATAGAGCATGATGACGCGGCCCTCGGGGTTGAACTCGATAATCATGTTGGCGCCTTCATCCACGCACCAGATGTTGTCGTTCTTATCTATGCGCACGGTATGGGCGAAGGAAAAACCGTACAGGTCCTGACCTATCTCGCGCAGGAATTTGCCGTTGGGGTCGAATTCGAACAAGCGGGTGTGGCCGCTGCGGGTGAACACAAAGATATTTCCCTTCGAATTCACGGCCACGCCGGCGGCCTCGCCAAGATAAAGGTCGGGCGGAAGCTTGAGAAGGTTGGGAACCGAATCGTAAGCAATCTCAGGAACAGACGTCTCCTGGGAGAATAGACAGAGCGGCACAAGCAGAACCAGCAACGGCAGAAGTGCAAGACGTCTCATTCAAGCCTCCTGAAAATTGAGCCGCGAGCGACAGCGGCAGCAACGACGAAATCAGATGTTCGAGTTGTGGATAGAAGCTCATGGATTAGCCGGCTGAAGGGTCAAGCGATCTTTCGCCTGCTTTTCAACCGCATCACGCGAGTAAAGCATAGGGAAATATTGAGTCTGATCCCACAAGGTCAGCAGGTCGGAGTAATGGGAACTGCCGGGCTGGCCGCTCTCTCCCGGAACGTTGACCACGCGGGAGCCGTCCCAGTTGCCGACGTCAATAATTTCGCGATAGCTGGGCCCGGCGAGCTGGCGGAAGTCATCTCCGCGAAAATAGGCGGCATTCACCGTGTAGGAATCACCCGGGCGGGCCACGGGGCCCACGTCGAACAGCGGTCTGGCGCCGGGCAGCAATTCCAACACGTGATGGAAGGTCACCGTGTGCAGGCGCCCCCATGACCAGGCCGAAGGGTCCGGCCCTTGCAGGGACTTCAAGCGGCCGGCGGCGGCATGGAGGGTGTCGCGCAGCAACTGGTTGCGCGCCGCCGCGGGATTTGCTCCAAATGTGGCCGCATCAGGATCTTCAAGATGAGCGAGCACCACGGATAGTGGAATGTGCCCGCGAAGCGCCTGCCAGGCGTTCTCCGGTGCCAGCCGGTGAAGCATTTCATTTTCGACCTCGAGCTGCCAAAGCTCATACAGGGCGGCGGCGGCAGAATTGCTGTCCACTACGGCGTTCCAATGGAGCAGCAACTGGGCGGATGGGTCGCCTGGACCGTCGGTTGCCGCAGCTAGAAGACGCAGCAGTTCGCGGGCGGGCAAAGAGGTCACGTCAGCCTGCAGGCGCTCCATGTCGTCGAGGGTGATTTTGTGGCCTCGGTCGGCGTCGGCCCTCAGCACCTCGGTGATGCGGTTGGCGCGGTACGGTTCCGCCCACTCGAAGCCGACCTTGTAAGAAAAGTTCTCGGGCACCATCCGCTGGTTGGCGGTAACCACAAAACCGCGCCCGGGATTGAACTGATGGGGGAGGGCCTGGAGGGGCACCCAGCCGGCCCACTCATAGCCGCCGTCCCCAGGCATGGGTATGGTGC
>DASVBI010000280.1:0-3062 GCA_036375915.1 Terriglobales bacterium
GTGCGCACTGTCCGCGAGCCCTCCACCGTACCCGCGGCCGCCGGGGCTCCCTTGGGCTGGCCCAGGCCGGCCAGGGGATTGGGCACGTTATCGGCTCTTACGCGGACGCGCACGGAGTTGCCATCCATACTCAGGATTTTGGCGATGGATTCGTAATCGCCGCCGAACTGGTTGCAGGCAGTCACAAAGGTGATTCCGGTTCGCAGGGGAATGCTCGCAGGGGCGCCCGCGCCGGCAGCCGGAGTCCAGGCGGGAAAAGACAAGGGAGGAGATGGCTTCGAGGCCGTGGACGCGCCCGAGCCGACACCTACCGCGCCCGCGAGTTTGCCGATGTCGCCGGAGTTGTAGGCCTGCTGGATCTCATTCACTTTCTTTTTGGCGCGATAAGCGATGTAGAGGCAGCTTCCCATCGAGACCAGCACAATCAGCAGAACGAAAATCAGAAACGCCCAGAGCAGCTTGACAATGACGCTGCTTCCCGTGGAACCGGCCGGCGAAGAAGTGGCAGGGGCGGACGCGGCAATCGGCGCCGGCGCGGCAGGCACAGGCGCTGCAGCCGGCGCTGCTGCCGCCACGGGCGAAGGCGCTGCAGCCGAACTGCTGGCCCGCGCGCCGCAACCGGAACAGAACTGCGCACCCGGGGTAAGCGGAACTCCACAATTGGTGCAGAAAGCGGCCATTGCCTCGCTCCTCGGAAGTCCCGCCTAAACGTCGCAGGACTTGGTGGGAGGAACCACGATTTTCTTTTCCTGGCGAAACACGTCCTTCGACACTTTGCCCTTATCCTTCCCCAGCAGGGTGGCATTGGCGCCCACCGAAATGGTGCTGATCAGCATGGCTTTCTGGCAGGGAATAAGGGAACCTACGCCGGCCGCGATGGTGGATGTGGAAATCACCAACTGCGCATAGGCCGCGCCCGTGGTCTTGAGCTTGTCGGAAACCGCGTCGTTCAGGAATTTGCCCAGCGGCGAACTTTTCACCAGGTTCAGCGCGGCATCGGCCAGGGTGCTGGGCACAAACTGCTTCACCACCTGGAATACGGTATCCGTGCCCAGCTTGAGCTCAATGCGGGGCATGGCCACGGCGGCCACGAAGCCCACAGGCGCGAGCGGGGCAAGAGAAAAATTATCCACGATGGAGCCGTCGCCGCCCGCCTGCCCGTCCTGCTCCACGTTGCCTTCCTTGAAGTTGAAGCCCTGCACGCCGTTGTACTCCACGCGGAAACGCCCGCGCGCCACTTCACCGCCACCGGTGAAGGCGGGGTGGATGAGCAGCGCTTCGCTCACCTCGAGCGAGAAGGGCAGCCCGCCAATGGGAAGAGGAATAGAGAACGAAGAAGGCAGTTTAATGCGCTGCTCAGCCGCTTCCACTCCCTTTTCGTTCTTGGCTGCCTGCCAGCCGAAATTCACCATCCCGTTCAAGTTCGTGTTCTTGAAATCGAAATATTTGAGCGAGCTGTCCTGCACCAGGATGGTGGCGGCAGTCTCGAAATTCTGCACATAGCCGGAACCGTTGACCGTGATGACCACTCCGTTGTATTCCCTCGAAACCATCAACTCCAGGTTCAGCTTGTCGGGCTCGGGAGTGGCGCTGAGCTTGTAGTTCCAGCCGTCGGCCTCACCCGAGAGGCTGGCGGGCGCGGCCGCATAAACAGTCGGCTGCAAGGCGCCGGTAAGACGTGCGAAGGCGGTCCTGTCTGGCGAGATCGCCAAATCCGCGCGTTGCTGTTGCCGAACCTGCGCGAATTTGACCGGCGCTGCCCACTGGATTTTGCCGTTCTTAATTACTTCAGGCAGGGTCGGGTCTTCGGTCACCACCACGACGTTTCCCGCTTGCCTGGTCACTACAGCCACCTTGCGCACCGCGAAGCCGGGGATGAACAGGATGCTGCCCTGGCTAAGGCGGGCGGCCGCGGCATCAGTGGGATCAAAAACCAGCGTCGTGTTATCAGTGCTGATGCTGCGGATGGACTTGCGAAAATCCTCCCGCTCCATCCGCACCACGCGCTCGGAGAGTGTGACCTGAAAGGTATTGCCTGGCAGGCTGGCCAGATCAGGTCCCAACTCAAGCGCGCTTGCCGGAACCGGCCGCGCCGAGGTGACTGCCGCCTGGCGGCGCGAGCAACCAGCCAGGGAGAGCAGACAGACAGCTAAAATGACCGCAACCCACCCGCTGGGACGAGCCATGCCATTCTCCGATCGGTCAGGGCCGGTCTGGCGGTGTGCTTCCGCTTCATCGCAAAACCATTTTTGAGCTGGAAGCGGCGTGCCAGGCGTGAACCACACCCCAAGAATGCGCGCCATATTAGCAGGCCCTACGCGGGAGTCAAGAACTGTAGACGGCCGGTGCCGCAAGCAAGAACGTAAAAAAGCACATTGCGTGTTGCTAGAATCCCTGTATGCAGAGTTTGAAAGACATCGTCCGCTGCCCGCAGTGCGGCGGCCGCGACATCATTTATTCCTGCGAGCCCAAGTGCTGCTTCAACCACGTGTGTGCCGACTGCCGCAGCACCTTCGAGTTAAATACTGAAAAGACCGGCCGCGTTGACCAGGAAACCGCCATCAGCGCGGAAGAGCCACAGTCGGGCGAGCCCACCACCGGCTGCGCCAGTTGCGAGAGCCTGAAAGTTGCGGTTCTAAACAGCAGAAGCGATGAAACGCTGCTGCTGTGCGCTAATTGCCGGGCGATTTCGAAACTGGTGGTGGAGGAGTTTGTGCCCGGCTTCAGCACTTAGCAATGAGCGTTTCGCACTTGCGCCTTGAACGCTAGCGGTCCTAAGTCGGCGCTCTTTCGCGGGTTGATGGAAAAGGGCAGAGAAAAGCGAGTTGCAGAGCGTGCAGAGGTCTGTTCTCGCCGGCCATGACGAATCCGTGCTGGGTCTATGCGGGCTGAGGATGACGGGGATGGATTTTCTCGCGGCGAACGATCTTAGCTTTCGCTTTGGTTCCATCTGGCCATATGACAATTAAGCCGTCACCGTCAATTCGTACAGGGATACCAACGCATCTCGTAACGGGAGAAAGCTTGCCATCCCGCTTCAGCGGCGGGGTGTATATAGCGGT
>DASVBI010000617.1:0-2776 GCA_036375915.1 Terriglobales bacterium
CCAGACTGTGGAAGCGTTATCTCATCAACAACCCTGAATTTCTGGTAAAGATCTGTCTCCAGCTTACCGGTCTAAAGCGCTACAAGATTCCGCCCGGCACATCCGGGAGCAGGCTGGTGTTGCCGGCGGCTTAGGTCTCTAGCAGCGCATTCCAAGGGCACGCAAGAGCGTGCCCTTTTTTTTTGTGGCCGGATGGGAGATACATTCCGGCATTAAAAAATCGACGTGAGATTGGGTGCGGGCAAATCCCCTGGCCGCGAAACTGCAATCATCTTTGCCGCTGAATTCGTCGAGTCTCTGCCTACACCTCGTAGAGCCTGAATCCCAAGCTGGCAATGAGCGGCATTTGATTGAGCTACAATCTGCGGCGGAGATGAGCTTTGCGCCTTCGACAAAAAATCACGCACGCGTTCATCGCGATATTGATGTTTGTGTTGGCCGCTTCCGGCCTGTTTGCGCTCGACTCCTACCAGGTGGCGCTGGAGCCCGATGTCTCAGTAAGGATGAGAGACGGTGTGATTCTGCGTGCCGATGTTTACCACCCTAAAGGCGGCGGCAAGTTTCCCGTGTTGCTGGAGCGCACTCCATACAACAAGCAAGCCCCGGGCGAGGCCGGCTTCGCGCTCGAGGCAGCTGCCCGCGGTTATGTCGTGGTGATTCAGGATGCGCGCGGACGCTACCAGTCGGAGGGGGAGTGGTATCCCTTTGTCCATGAGTCGAACGATGGCTATGACACGGTGGAATGGGCGGCAGCGCTGCCGTGGTCGGACGGCAGGGTAGGCATGTTTGGCGGCTCCTATGTCGGCGCCACCCAGATGCTCGCGGCCATCTCACACCCACCGCATCTGGCCGGCATATGCCCGGCGGTAACGGCCAGCAATTATCATGAAGGGTGGACTTACCAGGGCGGGGCCTTCGAGCAGTGGTTCAATGAATCGTGGACCTCCATCCTGGCGCAGGACACGCTGGATCACGCGGTCCGCGACAATACCAACGCCTTGAACGGAATCTGGAAGCTTCCTCTCAGCGGCTACCCTCTTTTCCCATTGCCCGCCAGGTCGTCTGATCAAGACCTGACCCGCAGCCTCGCGCCCTATTTCCTCGACTGGCTAAGTCATCCTTCCTACGACCAATATTGGAAGCGCATCGCAGTGGACGAGCACTACCCCGATATCAATGTGCCCTCTTTAACCATTGCCGCCTGGTACGACATTTTTCTTGGTGGATCGCTGCGTAACTACATTGGACTCAGGCGGCATGCCGGAACTGAGAGGGCTCGCGCGGGGCAGCATCTGCTGATCGCCATTGGCGGCCATGCCGGCTCCGGCCGCAAAGTGGGGGATGTGGATTTTGGGCCTTCGGCTGCGTTCGACGAGCAGCAAGTTACCCTAAGCTGGTACGACCACCTGTTCAAGAACGTGAACAACGAATTCTCCAGCGGGAAACGAGTGCGGATGTTCGTGATGGGGGCCAACGAATGGAGGGATGTGGAGGACTGGCCTCCGCCCCGTGCGCGCTATACGCGCTATTATCTGCATTCCGCTGGACACGCAAATTCCTCAGGCGGCGATGGTTCCCTTTCCACCGCAGCGCCGGGCGCGGAATCATCCGACCATTACGTGTACGATTCTGCGCATCCCGTGCCCACCGTCGGCGGGCCACTGTGCTGTGATTCAGCCCACGTTGAACCTGGCCCTCGTGACCAGCGGACAGTCGAGGAACGAAGCGATGTGCTGGTTTACGCTACGCCCATTCTCGCCGAAGACGTGGAAGTGACCGGCCCGGTGAGCCTCGACCTGTATGCCAGTTCCTCTGCTGTGGATACTGATTTCACCGCCAAACTGGTGGATGTGACGCCGGAGGGTTTTGCCCGCAATCTGACCGAGGGGATTATTCGTGCGCGCTACCGCAATTCTGCTGAGAAGCCTGAACTGATGAGGCCCGGCCAGACTTATAAGTTCACGGTGGATTTGTGGGCAACCGGCAATGTGTTTCGCAAAGGTCACAGGTTGCGGCTGGAGATCAGCAGCAGCAACTTTCCGCGCTTCGACAGGAACCTTAACACTGGGGGAGAGCCGGGATCAGACCAAAGGCCGATGCCGGCCACCAACACAGTGCTTCACGATGCGAAGCATCCTTCGGCTCTGATTCTTCCCATCATTCCCCGGCAATAATTTGCCCCGAGCCATGGAAGCTCGATCTTGCCCAGTCTTGTTTCTTGCTATAGTGACGGTTCACATTCCGGGAGTGTGGAGGGCGAGTGATCAACCGCAGACAATGGCTGTTGGGAACAGGAATGCTGCTGGGCGTGGTGGCCGTGCCGGAGATTGGCCATGCCTCCGATAACGAAGTCCAGACCTCGTCGTCCGCAGCAAGCGCCGCAAGCAAGCCGTTGCCGCTGATCGAGTACGAGCCCAAAAGCATGCTGCACGTCCGGGAGACGAGTGTCGCGCGCTCGCGCCATCCCGCCATCGATTTCCATACCCACATCTCGGTGTCAAAGAAATCGGAAAAAGGCGTAGAACTTGCGCCCGGGCGCCAGTACCTGGGCACTCCCCAGGAACTGCTCGCGGTCATGGACCGCAAGAACCTGCGCGCCATGGTGAACCTCACCGGCGGTTATTATGCGGGCCTAGCGGAGGCGGTTACAAAATACGACCGGGCTTTCCCCGGGCGTTTCTACACTTTCACTGAGCCGTGCTATTCCCGTTTCAAGGAACCGGATTATCCCAAGATTCAGGCAGAAGCGATCGGGCAGGCTTACCGTGACGGGGCC
>DASVBI010000405.1:0-4751 GCA_036375915.1 Terriglobales bacterium
CATGGATTCGGTCCAGGTGCGCTGGCCCAGTGGCACGGTTGAAAATTACTCTCACTTGGCTGGGGATGCGATCTACACCATTGTGGAGGGACAGGGCGTGACCGGAAGGGTTGCACTGCCCGCACCTACCCACCACGGGAGCTGAAGCTTCGAATCAGAGAGCAGACGCGCTGCATAGCGATCGCGGGAGCGGAATGATTTCACGCCTGTCATATTGAGCGAGCCGGAACTGCGTCAGCGGTGACGGCGAGTCGAAACACCTTGCGCTTCCAGCGAGCACAAGGTCCTTCGGCTCGCACTCGTTTCGCTGCGCTCAACTTGTCCTCACTCAGGATGACAGGCCATCAATTATCTCCCGCCTTTTCCACAACCTGAAGCCCGCTTCTACGCTTATCACCTTATTGTGCGGGACGACTGCACCACTTACGCTGCACCTGTATACCCTATTTCCAGGCGCGAAAAGAGAGGTTATGAGCGACAAAGTGACGGAACTTCGGGTTGGCATAGACAACGGACCGCAACCGCCGGCGAAAATTAAGGTGGTGGGCGTAGGCGGCGGCGGAGTGAACGCCGTCAACCGCATGATCGAGGCGCGCCTGGAAGGCGTGGAATTCCTGGTGGCCAACACCGACCTGCAGTCCCTGCGCCTCTCGCGGGCGCCGGTGAAGATTCAGATCGGCAGCAAGCTGAGCAACGGCCTGGGGGCGGGCGCCAACCCGGAAGTGGGCCGGCGTGCTGCACTGGAGGACACGGACAAGCTGATTGACGCGCTGGAGGGCTCGGACATGGTGTTCGTGACCGCCGGTTTGGGTGGCGGCACGGGCACCGGCGCGGCCCCTATTGTGGCCTCGCTGGCCAACGAACTGGGCGCGCTCACGGTGGCGGTGGTAACCAAGCCCTTCGGCTTCGAAGGCAAGCGGCGCATGGCGCAGGCGGAGCAGGGAATCGCCGAACTCATGCAGTCGGTGGGTACGGTCATCGTCATCCCCAACGAAAAGCTGCTGAGCGTGGCCAATGCCGCCGGATTTTTTGAGTCTTTCAAGGTGGCCGACGACGTGCTTCGCCAGGCAGTGCAGGGCATTTCCGATATCATCCAGGTGCCCGGCATCATCAACCGCGACTTTGCCGACGTGCGCACTACCATGGAAGGTATGGGCTACGCGGTGATGGGCACAGCCATGGCCTCGGGTGAACGCCGGGCGGCGGAAGCAGCCAAGCGCGCCATCTCCTCGCCCCTGCTGGACAACGGCGGCATTTTCGGCGCCCGCGGCCTGCTCATCAACATTACCGGCTCCAGTTCGCTGACCCTGAGGGAAGTAAACGAAGCCTGCCAGATCATCCAGGGCGCGGCCGACGACGAAGCCAACATCATTTTCGGCGCGGTTCAGGATGAGGCCATGAAGGAGCAGATCAAGATCACGGTGATCGCAACAGGGTTCCGCTACGGAGCGCTGGAGCCGCGGCATCCCAACAACATGTCGGCAGCGTCGCTGGCCATATCGCATGCGCGCATCGCTTCCAGCTACCAGACGCAGGAGCACATGGCGGTTCCGCCTCCGGCGCCCGCCATGGAGCCGCTGCCGCCGCGGGCGGTGGGCGACTCCAAACGCTGACTGTAAACTGGCTGCTCAGCGGGGAGGCATGGCTGTGGCCGCCTCCCCGCCTTTCCTTCTTAGCTCACCTTCCGATATATTGGCCGCCAGCCGTTCTGTTGCGAGTCTCTCGCGTGAGAACTGCATCCAAAATACCCATATGATAGGCACTTTTGCCCTGGAGGAGAGAATTGAAGACAGCTACGCGCGTGTTGCTGGTCTCACTCACAGCTTTCGCGGTGGCAGTTGCCGTGGTTCCTTCCTTGCGAGCCCAGAACAAGAATTTTCATGACGCGCCCGCTTCGGCCAAGCGCCTGAAAGATCCTTACGCCCCCAACCAGCGTGTCGTGGCCACCGGCCATGAGCTGTTTCATCACTATTGCGCGCGCTGCCATGGGGAGAGCGCTCAGGGCTCCGGCAACATCCCCTCTCTTGTGGATGGCGGGATGGAAACCGTGACCCCGGGCGAGGTGTACTGGTTCATTACCAAAGGCAGCCCGCAAAACGGTATGCCTTCCTGGGCCAAGCTGCCCAAGAACGTGCGCTGGGAAATCGTGACTTATGTAAAGTCGCTGGGAAGCTCGGCGCCGGGGGTGGAAGCCGCGCGCCCATCTGCTCCGGCTGCCGCCATGACCAGCACCCTCAAGGACCCGCCTCCCAAGCCGCCGTTTACCGATTTCCGCTACGAGCAGCCGGGCAAGATGCGCAAGATTACGGTGAAGGACTTGCCTCCTCCCTTCGCCACGCCTTCGGCAGATAACGGTCCTGACGTGGTTGCCCGTCCCGCCAATGTGTGGCCGCAGGCACCCTCCGGATTCAAAGTGGAACTTTACGCTACCGGACTGGACGGGCCGCGCCTGATCCGCACCGCGCCCAACGGCGACATCTTCGTTGCGGAAAGCGCGGCCGGCGATGTGCGCGTTTTCCGCGGCATCACCAAAGATGGCAAGCCTGAGCAGATGTCTCTGTTTGCCAGCGGGCTGAAGCAGCCTTATGGCATCAACTTTTATCCTCCGGGCCCCAACCCGCAGTGGGTTTACGTGGGCGATACCGACGAGGTGCTTCGCTTTCCTTATCACAACGGAGATATGAAAGCCGCCGGCAAGGGGCAGCGCCTCGTCAGCCTGCCCGCCGGGGGCGGCCACTGGACGCGCGACATCCAGTTTTCGCTCGACGGCAAGACTATGTTCGTGGGGGTAGGTTCGCGCTCGAATGTGGATAATCCCGAAACTCATCCCGGGGAGAAGAACCGCGCCAACATCCTGGCGTTCAATCCCGATGGCTCGGGGATGCGCATCTATGCCTCGGGCATTCGCAACCCCGGCGGCGGCCTGGCTATTGACCCCAAGACCGGACAGTTGTGGTGCTCGGTGAACGAGCGCGACGCGCTGGGCAATAACCTGGTTCCCGATTATGTCACTCACGTGCAGGATGGCGGGTTCTATGGCTGGCCGTGGTGGTACATGGGCAGCAATCCCGACCCGCGTTTGAAGGGGCAGCCGCACCCGCCGCTGGAGAACAAAGTGACCGTTCCCGACGTGCTCATCCAGGCGCATAGCGCCTCTCTGGAGCCCGCGTTTTACACCGGCAAGCAGTTTCCGGCGCAGTATCGCGGCGACCTGTTTGTGGCCGAGCATGGCTCCTGGAACCGGGCGCCGCGCGCCGGTTACGAGGTGATCCGCATCCCGCTGCACCAGACCGGGCACGCCAACGGCGAGTACGAAGACTTCATCACCGGCTTTGTGCTGCCCAACGGCAGCGCCTGGGGGCGCCCGGTGGGCGTGACCGTGGCGCCGGACGGCTCATTGCTGGTGACCGACGATGGCTCTAACTCCATCTGGCGCGTCAGCTACCAGGGGAAGTGATTGGTCAGTACGGGGAACTCTGGCATGCTTCCCGAATAATGGGTAGAGACGCAACTTTCAGGTCTCTCTGCGAGAGATTGCAAGTACGGTCTGACCCGTATCTCTATTCGCTTGCCATCCCCGGGGCCGCCGCGGGATGAAGGCGCCGGGCGACCCAGTCTTCACCTCAGGGAAGGGGCGACTGCTAGCAATTGCGCGTCGGATGATATATTTGTCCATTGGGGCGGGCTGCAGGCACCCGTAACTCCATTCCAGGAGGCGCAACGTGAAAGGCGATCCCAAGGTTATCGCTGTGCTGCAACAGGTGCTGAAGGCGGAGTTAACCGCGATCAACCAGTATTTTCTGCACTCGGAGATGTGCGAAAACTGGGGCTATTACAAGCTGGCCGGGCTTGCTAAGAAAGAGTCCATCGAGGAGATGGGCCACGCGGAAGTGCTCATCGAACGCATTTTGCTGCTCGACGGCACCCCCAACATGAGCGATTACTTCAAAATCAACATCGGCCAGGACGTGAAGGCGCAGCTGCAGAATGACCTGCAGCTGGAATACGACGCGGTCAAGCGCCTGAATGAGGGCATCAAGCTGTGCGTGGCGGCGGGCGACAATGGCTCCCGCGAGCTGCTTAACAAAATCCTCTCCGACGAGGAGCACCACATTGACTGGCTGGAAGGCCAGCTCCACGCCATGGACGAGATTGGCATCGAGAACTACCTTTCGCAGCAGCTGCACGGCGGGCAGGAGAAAAAGGACTAAAGTCCCAGCGGGGCGCCCCTGGCTCGGCGCCGCCACTCAAGACAACAGAGGGCTGGAGTGGGCCGCTCGAGAATCGCTTTCAGCGCACAGCATCACGCCGCGGCTTGCTGCGGCAGCTCTATTTCAAGGGCCACGTCGAACTTGGAGTAGTACCTCTTTACATCCCCCGCGCCATATTTCTTGCGGAACTGGTTGGCAATGTCGCCGACCTGCCTGGGATTGGTGATGGGCTTGGCCCGCACTCCCACCGAAGTGCCCTCGGCCTTGATAGTCATCACTGGCGTTTGCAGCACGTTGCGATACCACTGGGTATCGGAGCCGCGCACCGGCAGCAGATAAAGGCGGTCCTGCCGGCGCACGAACCACACCGGGATAGAGATGTTCTTGCCCGACTTTCTCCCGGTCACGGTGATTTCCAGTTCCTGGGCAGCGTCCAGCGCCTGGGCCATGTTAGAGGTCATTGCTCCCTCCTTGAGCCTGCATAGTACAGCTTAGCGCGATTCATTTTGTACGAAGAGGGGTTCTTTCCGCCACAGAGAC
>DASVBI010000557.1:0-4365 GCA_036375915.1 Terriglobales bacterium
CCGCCGATACAGAGTGGATGCGGCAAACCTTTGAGCGCTACTGGACGGGCTACGCGCAGTGGGTAGTGGACTGGACCAACCTGCTGCTGAAACCGCCCGGACACGTGCTCAAACTGCTGGATTGCGCCGGCAAGATCAAAACCGTGGGCTCGGCCGTGGTCAATGGCTTCGATGATCCCCGGACACTTTTCCCCTGGTTCATGGACTCGGTGGAGGCGGACAAGTTCGTGCGCCAGGAGGCCAAAGCGGTAGCCGACCGGATGGACCGCCGCGATTTTCGCCGCGCCCTTGGCCAGTTCGCCACCGGAGTAACGGTAGTGACCACGCGCACCTCCGACGGGCGCAAGGTCGGCGTCACCGTGAACTCGTTTTCCTCCGTCTCGCTGGATCCGCCCCTGCTGCTTTGGAGCCTGTCGCGGCAAGCCCCCAGTTTTGCCGATTTCACCCATGCCACACACGTTGCCATCAACGTGCTGGCGGCCAACCAGCACCATCTCTCGCGCCAGTTTTCCACCCCGCTGCCTGACAAATTTGCTGGAGTTGAGTTCGTGGAGGGTCCGGGTGGAGTGCCCCTGCTCACCGGGGTGAACGCCCACTTCGTTTGCCGCAATGTGCGCCAGTACGATGGCGGCGACCATGTGATCTTCCTTGGGGAAGTCGAAGAATACAAGTACACCGATGGCGAGCCGCTAGTCTTTCATTCTGGCCGCTACCGCCTGGCCACACGACACCCCGACATTCCCGAATAGCTCTAGCTCGCAGCCACCTTGGGAAAGCTCCTCCCCAAAAGGTGTTTGGCCACCAGCAGACCTGAGGTGCCGTGCAGTCCGGGGCCAGGATGGGTGGAGGCGCCAATGTGGTACAAGCCGGCGACAGGGGTGCGATGATTCGCCACTCCCGCGAACGGACGAAACAAAAAAAACTGGTCGGGTGCGCACGAACCACTGTAGGGATCGCCGCCGACCAGGTTGATGTTGGCCGATTCCAGATCGGCGGGCGAGAGCACGACTCGTTTTCGTATCGTGCTTTCCAGGTTAGGAATTTGCCGCGCCAGCTTGGCTATTACTCGATCGGCATATTGCTCGCGCAAGGATTCTGTCCAGGTGCCGTCAGCAGTCTGGAGTTTCCCGGCGGCATCGCCCTTGGGGTGGCTGGGCAATTCTTGCAACTGCAGCCATAAAATCCAGCGGCCCTGGGGGGCGCGCGACGAATCCACGGCCAAAGGCTGGCCCGCCACCACCGTGGGATCAGCGGGGATAAGACCGCGCTCAGCCTCGTTGACCGCTCGCGAGACTCCGTCCAGGCCGTCATTTACGTGAACAATTGCAGTACGCAGAAACCGCTCATCGTTGCCCGGCCACCGCGGCGGCTCGGAGAGCGAAAGATGGATCTGCATGTCGGCGCGCCCGTAGCGGAAACGCTGCGCTCGCGAGACAGCCCAATCCGGGAGAACGCTACGCTCCAGCAACTGAGTATAGAGTTGCTGCGGCGTGACGCTGCAGACCACCGCTTTGCGTGCTTCCATCAATTTGCCCTGGCAGCGCACGCCGACCGCCCGGCGATTCTTAATTTCCACCCGCTCCACGTGGGCTCCGGTCTCCAGTTGGCCGCCGGCATCCCGGATCAGGCGGACCAGGGCGTCTGCCAGGCGGGCCCCGCCACCGCGTGGCACGGGCATGCCTCCCATCTGCAGCGCCACGGCAATGAGCTTGTTCATCAGGCCAGAACCGGCGCCTTCCGGGCCTAATCCCATGTGCAGCACCCAGGGAGCGAGAAGTCCATGAATGGCAGTAGAGCGAAACGTGGAGGTAAGCCAGTCACGGCTGGTCCCCAGCAATTCGGCGGAAAACTCCAGCGCTCCTCGGGTGCGCAACCGGCGGACGGACTTGGCGGCCAGCCGTAACCCGGAACCGGACCAGAGCTCGGTGCCCAACAGCCCGAAGGCGAGTTCCGCGTTTTTCATAAACTGATCCACTGTCTGCGACCATGCACTGCCGTCTCCCTCCGCCAGGCGTTCGAATTCCTGCACGTTTACCGTCTGTGAAGTGGAAAGAAAAGCCGCATTGCCGTCCGGCAGCAGGGCTGCTGTCGGATAGTCAGTGTTGAGGTATTCCAGTCCGCGGGTTGCCAGATCCTTTTTCAGCAGTCCGAACGCTTCCGAACCTGCAAACAGTGGATGCCACGCAGAGAACAGGTCGTGAATGAACCCTGGCTCGGTTATCTCCGCGGTGCGAATGGCGCCGCCTAGCCAGGAATTTCGCTCCAGCACGCACACTTTCCATCCTGCCCTCGCGAGCAAAGCGGCGCCCACCAGCGAGTTGATCCCACTGCCAACAAAGATGCTGTCCCAAACGCTCATGTTCTGATGTGGGACAGTGTACTGGCGATGTCAATAGCGGAGCCGGTTGTGGTCTGGAGCTTGTTACGTCAGGGTGACTGCTATACAAAGGAGTGACGACTTGGTTCAACGCGGTAACGGCCGATTCGAGCTGCCACCTTTGCATTCCTATGAAACAGCACATTTTTGCCGGAGTCTTCTTCCTTACGTTCGTCCTCACTGCAAGTGGATACAGTCAATCCACAACTTCCGCCAGGTCAGGCGGCAAATTTTCGTGGACGCTGGCCTGGAGCGATGAATTTAACGGAGCAGACGGTTCTCTTCCTGACACCAGCAAGTGGAGCATCGAGACCGGAGGAAACGGCTGGGGCAACCAGGAGCTGGAGTACTACACCGGCCGGCCTAAGAATATAGATGTCGAGCACGGCCACCTGGTAATCACGGCGCGTCGCGAAGACTATACGGGGAAGGATGGCGTTAGCCGCCACTTCACTTCCGCCCGCATTAAGACACAGGGCAGGTTTGCCCAAGTCTATGGCCGATTCGAAGCACGCATTCGGATTCCCTACGGGCAAGGCATATGGCCGGCCTTTTGGATGCTGGGCAACGATATAGACCAGGTGGGCTGGCCAAGCTGCGGTGAAATTGACATTATGGAAAATATCGGCAGGGAACCCTCAACCGTACACGGCACGGTTCACGGTCCCGGCAACTCCGGTGATAAAGGCATTGGCGCCCCGTTCACCCTGCCAGGTATCCGCTTCGCCGACCAATACCATCTGTTCGCCGTGGAGTGGGAGCCGAATGTAATTCGCTTTTATGTTGATAAACACCTGTACGCGACGCGCACCCCTGCGGAGCTGCCCAAGGGTACGCGTTGGGTTTTCAGCCAGCCCTTTTTTCTCATATTGAATGTAGCCGTAGGTGGAGACTGGCCGGGCAATCCGGACTCCAGCGCCACGTTCCCGCAAAGAATGCTGGTGGACTATGTCCGGGTGTACCGCCGCTCCCGCCCGTAGCGCGGGCAATTCGTCCAAGTCCTCTTTTCTTCAGGTATTGCTTTCGGCTACTCTTGTTCCGGCGTCTTGGAATTCAGACGCCGATGATCGCCGAGGGAGTGCTCTTGTTGGAAGCATCGGCATTTCGCCGCTCAGCGCAATGTTTGCCCCTCCTTCTACTGGGGTTAAACCTGTGGGCGCAGGCTGCTCCCCAACCCCTTCCCGTGTTGACCCACGCCGACCAGGTAAGGAAGCTCACACCGGAACAGGCGGCGCAAGGCTACCCGGTGCGCATCCGTGGCGTCATTACCGATGACGTTCCCGCTCCCGATTTTTTCGTGCAGGACTCCTACGCCGGTATCTACGTGGAAGGCAGCAAGCTGCGGAGTTTTCCTCACCACTTCGGCGACCTAATAGAGGTGGAAGGCGTCACCGGCCCGGGAAAATTCGCTCCCGTCATCCTGGAAAAAAATCTGCAGGTTCTGGGCCAAGGCCGCTTGCCCAAGACCCGTCTTTATTCCTTCGAGGAGCTTGCCGACGGGCAAATGGACAGCCAGTGGGTGCAGGTTCGCGGCATTGTGCGCTCGGTGGCGGTAGATCGCACTTCGTGGCGGGAAATCACCCTGGTCATGAACCTGGGCTCGGGCGCGGGCCAATTGACGGTGCGCATTCCGGTACACGATGAGCGTAATTTTTCCCGGTGGATTGACAGCGAGGTTCTGCTGGAGGGCGTCTGCGGCAGCCTGTTTAACGCGCAGCGCCAACTGAGCGGGGTGTTGTTATATGTGCCGCGGCTGTACCTGGTGAGATTGGAGGCCCCGGCCAAGGAAATTCCCTTTGCGTCGCTGCTGACATTTTCACCTGGCGACGGCACCCGCCACCGCGTGCGGGTGAGAGGCGCCGTAGAATATCAGCAGCCCGGGCAAGCCGTGTTCCTGCAAAATCAGGGCAAAGGGCTGCGGGCTCGCAGCCAGCAGGATTTCCGGCTGGAACCCGGCGACATCGTGGATGTGCTTGGCTTTCCCGCCA
>DASVBI010000025.1:0-3412 GCA_036375915.1 Terriglobales bacterium
CGCGGATTCTCGCTGCTCAAGCGCAAGCGCCTCGTTCTCAACACGCCCCGTTCCACGGTGCGCGCCGCGGCTCTGGGACCGGTAGAGCTCAGCGGCCAAGCGGATGGACCGTACACTCTGGTCTCGCCGCTCTCCAAGACCGACTGCTTCTTCTATCGTTTGGTGGTTACACACGTCAGAGCCAACCAGCGCACCTCACGCACCGTGGAGGAGTGCGCCCCGCTTTTTCTGAATGACGGCACCGGGGATGTAATGGTGGACCCGCAGGGAGCGCAAATCCAGTTCCCCGCGCTGGCCACCCAGGATGATGGCTCCCTGCCGGATTACCTGTGTCACTTCCTGCTACAGCACGGGATTGCTACCGACGACGTGGCCAAAGTGGAAGAATTCTGCATCCGCCCCCGGGACCAGATGGTGGTGTTTGGCACCCTGCGGGAAAACCCCTGGTCGAAACCGCTGGCCGAGGGGCGGGAGTCAGCGGCTCGAATCGGGCCCGGCTTCTTGAGCGAGGCGGCCGCCGATGTGCAACGGCGCCGCGCGTTTGAATCTCTCGACCCCATTGCCCCTTCCGGAGTCACTTCACCTTCGCGGCGCCAATTTGACCTGTATCCTCCGGCCATCCTGATGAACGGGACTGCCCCATTCTTCATCTCCAACTGCAGCCAGCACGAACTGGTGCGATCGTTGAGTGTGCAGTCCGTTCTTTATATCTGGGGCGGGCCGCTGCTCACGCTGTTCTGCTCTTACTGGCTGCTCCAGCGCCTGGCCGGACTTTGGCCGCGCTAGGCTGTTTCGTTCGGGTTCGATGCCACCCCGACCTATGCCGGACTAGGCAGCGCGGGCCATCGCTCCCGGCTGCGTCAACGTGGTGGGATGAGGCTCACTCTTGCAGAGCTCTTCCTTGGGATACCGCCCTGCCGGCGAGTTCTCGAAGGCAACCAGCAACTCATTGCGGAAAATGTAGCGCACCCGGCCCCGGCCCAGTTCCAGAGTCTTGTGATACACGATGTCACCGATTCGAAACTTCATCTTGATGTCCATTGCGATCCTCGTAGTCAATTGGTTGCGGAGTCGGGTTGACGGCTGACCGTGGCTGCCCTTGGCCCATTCATACCCGCCCGGAGGCGCGGGCTTTAGCGACCGCCGGTTGTCCGCTGCCATCCACCACCACCGTCAAGTCGGCAGAACATTGGTCGCACAGCCAGAAATATTCGGCGGTTCGCCCCGCGAGCCTTCCGCCGCGTTCTCCCCCCGGCCCGGAGGAGCAACGGGGCAAGTCCACCAGAAACAGCTTTCCGTTGCGAAGAGAGTGGAATAATGCGCCGCAGGAGGGATTTGCACATTTGGTTACCATCACATCTCGCTTTCCTGTCCAGTTTGGGCCACCGGAACAAGTTCCCGCATCGCGGCCCGCTTGAATCTGTCTTGTTTGTTTCTGTTTATCCACAGCACGTTGCGCGCAAGCCGCATTCCTGTGGCAGAGAAAGAGAGTTGGAAATGAGAACAGGCTGCCCGATAACGCGCAGCCTCACCTGACTAATTCAGGCGAGGCCCCTCGTGCTTTCACCATCCCGATTGCTGAGGTGGGTGGAACAGCTGCAAAGATGGTGCACGAGACTTGGAAAAAATAACTCACTCCCTTCATCGGCGCAACACTTTTTTTCACTTGGATAGCAGGTGATATTCTTTTTTCTTTTTGTGGTTTTCAGGTGATAGCGGTTGGCGAGCTGAATTTACCGCATGACAGCTGGCTGACACAGCACAGATGCCTGCTCCGCTGACATCACCTCCAAACGTGATGCTCATCACGGCAGCATTCCATTCCCCCGCACTACAAACGTGTAATACACCTTCACAAGTTGAACCCAGCGGGGTTGCAGCATCCGCGAAGCACTTAAGGACTTACGCGCCTAACGCAATGCTGGGTACAGGGAGAACCCACCAGCCGGCACCCTGGCTTTCACCGCGGGTGCCGCTTCCTTCCCATACCCAGCAATTCCATTGTTCATCCTTGCCGCTGTCCTGAAAGTGATGGCTGAACTCCGCAACTGTGACGGGCGGGGAGGCTGACTCCTGGCTAACTGGCACGGCCCCTTTTCCACAGCTTTAGCGCCGTTTTTGTTGCACCAAAAGTGGTGTAGTTCCGTATAATCGCGGCAAAACAACTGGCTAACAGCCTTCCAGCCGTGGCTGACGCGCCCTGAGGTGAGGCATGAACGGCAACAAAGCGCCTGCTGGAAGCAACTATTTCTGCCGCGGCTGCGGCCAGCCTTTGCCGGCCAGTTGGCATGGCCAGTTCCATCCCCAGTGTCTTAAGGCCGATAAGCGTCGTCGCACCCAGGAAAAACGACGCTTGGAGCGAACCCGCCTGCAGCAGTGGCTCCAACGCCAGCGCTGCCCGCAATGTGGCGCCTCTATGGCCGTCATACCGCCTCACCCCGGCACTATTCTTCCTGATCGCGGCGAGGCCCTCCGCGATCTCGAGGTTTCCTGGGAGATGGCTTCTCCCTCCGACGGCTCAAATTAAAAGATCGCAGAGCTGGGCGGGAATAGCGATTCTTTTCAATCGTCATTCGACAATCCTGACAATCGTCAATCTCCTCCCTCCCGGCAGCCTGCCTCGCTTCAGCCGCGAGTTCCCATCTTTGCAGATGCTCGGCAAACCCTTGCAGATGAAGGCTGGAGCTCGCGCCGGCTTGGGCGCCGTCCGCGACCCTACCCGAGCCCTATTAGCAATCTTCAATCTTTTCAGTCAATTATGGGAGTAAATTAATCCAGCCTTCAGGCCGGCGGTAGGGGATGCTGGTAGCTGGCGTGCTTAGGAACTTAGCCAACGGATTTAGGCCTTTTAGCTTTGCCTATTCTCCTCATCCAACCCGCGGACAAGAGCGGCCTCTCCCTGCTCTCCGGCCTGCCCGCCGAACGGGGGATGGCGGAGTGCGCCTCCACCTTAAGTGCGGCCCTGAAGCTGGCGCGGCAACGTCGCTTTGAAGCTTTCGTCCTCGACCTGCGCCGCGCCCGCCTGGATGGGGCCGCGGCCGTGCGCCAGTTGCGCCAGCACGATGAACTGGCCGCTATTGTGGTGGTGGGCGCCCCGGCCTCGCTTGAGGAACGCCTGCGACTGCTGGAGGCCGGTGCCGATGATTACCTCAGCGAACCCCTCTCCGAGAAGGAATTGGCCGTCCGTCTGCGTGTTCTGCTGCGGCGCGCGAACCTGCTGCAGCACAAGCTGGTTCTAGGCGACCTGGAACTGGATTTACTGCGGCGCCGGGCCACCCGCCAGGGAAAACCCATTCCCCTTAGCGCTCGCGAGTTAGGCGTCCTGGAATGCCTGTTGCGCCATGCCGGTCAGCCGCTCAGCCGTACCCGCATCTTCCAGGAAGTCTGGAACCGCGAGCCCAACACCGCCACT
>DASVBI010000022.1:0-2947 GCA_036375915.1 Terriglobales bacterium
CGGTAGCCAGCCGCGACGTGGCCCACACCCAGGCCACCGACCACCGCATCCTGCGCCGCCCGGGCCTGCAACCCAAGCTGACTGATCTGGATGCGCAACCCAAGCCTGCGGTTCCGCAATTGGCTCCGTTCCCAGTCTCCGCCGGGCCGGCGGACACGCGCGACCTGGCCTTGGCCTGGGATGCGCTGGTTCGCCGCGGTAATGAGCAATTGGCGCAAAAGGCGCGCGCGCTTCTAGCGCAGGCTCTACAGACGAACCCCAATGATGCTGCTGTGGCCACCGGCCTTGCCTATATGGAGCAGAAGTCGGGAAACACGATTCAGGCACAGGAGCATTACCAGCAAGCCCTGCGGTCTGACCCCGGCCAACTGGACGCGGCCGTAGACCTGGGAGTCATTGAAGCGCAGAGCGGCGACCCCAGGGCGGCGCTCAAACTGTGGCAGGATGCCTTCCGGCGGGCGCCCGCGCACAGCGCCATCGGCATTGATCTGGCGCTCGTGTCCTGTGACCTGGGCCAGGTGGCCGAAGCCCGCCACTACCTCGACCGGGTGTTGCGGTTCAATCCTGATATGGCAATGGCCCGGCAGTTCCTCGCGCATCTCAACTCGCAGCCGCCTCGCTGTGAGCCTTAGGCAAGGAACAGCTGCAGATTAGTTGCCTAAGTCGCGGCCCTCATCCCCGTCCTGGCAAAGCCGGCATCACTCCCGGGCAGAACCCCGGCTCCTGATAGTCAATGGCAGGAAGAATTATTATCAGCTCGCTCTTGACATAAGTTTTTTCTCTGTTTTAGGGTATTGCGCGAATTGTAGTGTGACATTTGTCGTTTGTTATGTGAACAGCCCCCCTGTCCGTCTGCTCCCCAGTCGCAGGGGCGAAAGCAGCAAATCGGTGTGCGGTGTACCGTCGTGCGAAACAATCGTGCTTCGGTCTCGGCCCCAATTTCTGCTGACTTTAAGAACAGCAGCTCCCTTTGGTCGTAGATGTCGGAACCCAATTCCCGGGCGCAGCTGAAGCCCGGGCGACGCAAGCGCAGTAGCAACACTTTGGGGGAGGCCCACGATGAAGCGTAGTGCCCTGCTGTTTGCTGTGTTGTTCTGTCTTGTTTCCTTCCTGTCCAAAACAGCGTCAAGCCAGGCGGTGTATGGCAGCATCTTCGGCACCGTGACCGACCCCAGCGGGGCGGCGGTGCCCAACGCCAAGGTGACGGTTACTGACATCGCCAAAGGCACCTTCGATAGCGCCACCACCAACGCCACCGGTAACTACACAGTGACACACCTGATCCCGGACCAATATTCGATCAGGGTAGAGGCGCAGGGTTTTAAGACCAGGGAGCAGAGGCCGATCACAGTATCGGCCGATAGCGCCGCGCGCCTGGATATGGCGCTGGAGATCGGCGAAGTCAGCCAGTCGGTGGAAGTAACCGGCCAGGCCCCGCAATTGAAGACCGACCGTGCCGACGTCGCCACCACCTTCAACGAGCGCTATGTGGAGAACCTGCCGCTTTTGAACCGCAACTTCACCTCGCTGGAACTGGCCTCGCCGGGCACGCTGATACTGGTGGGCTGGAGTCACGCGGCCACGGAGAACCCGCAGGGCAGCCAGCAGATTTTCGTCAACGGCCAGCACTTCAGCGGCACCGCCTATGAGTTGGACGGCACCGATAACCAGGATCCCATCCTTGGCATCATCGTGGTCAACCCCAATATTGACGCGGTGCAGGAAACGAAGTTCGCGCTGCAGAACTATGACGCCGAGTTCGGCAAAGCTGTGGCCGGGGTAGTGACCACGCAGACCAAGTCGGGCAGCAATGATCTGCACGGCAGCGGCTTTTACTTCCGCCGCACCGATGCCACGGCAGCAAGGGACCCCTTCACCCAGTATGCGCCTGATCCGGTGACTGGACGCATGATTCCCTCCGCGCGCTGGCAACAATTTGGCGGCACCCTGGGCGGGCCCATCATCAAGGACAAGCTCTTCGTCTTCGGTGATTATCAGGGGACGCGGCAAACCAACGGCATCAGCAACCAGTTGACGATTCCCACCGCGCGAGCGTTAAGCACCTGTCTTGCGCCCGGCGGTTTCTGCGATCTGAGCCAGTACCAGCCTTTCATCGGCAACGGCAAGGCTGGCGATCCCACCAACTACCTCTATGACCCAGCCAGCAGCGCGGCTTTGGACGGTTCCGGCCGGCAGGCATTCTGCGGAGCAACAGAAGTGACCATCGGAGCTAATCCGGCGCAGAACATGCTCAATTGTCCGACTCCATTTCTTATCCCGGTAGGCAAACTTTCTCCCCAGGCGCTGAACATCCTCAAACTGTTCCCCCAGCCCACCAACGGCAACGTGCAGAACAACTTCGTAGGCGCCGGTTCCGGACCATTCGTGCAGAACAGCTTCGACACGCGCATTGACTACCAGGCCTCGCAAAGCGTGCACGTGTTCGGTCGCTTCAGCCTGGATTATTTCAGTCTGTCGGGCAAGGGCGCGCTGGGCGCGCTGGGTGGAGAGGGATTCGGCCCCGGCGGACTGAATGGAACCGCGCGCACGCATAATTACAGCCTGGCTTCCGGCTTCGACAAAGTGATCAACTCGACCCTGCTGACCGACTTCCGCTTCGGGTATTTCAAGTACAACCCGATCTCAAACAAGGCCGATTCGGGTGCCGCCCCGGCTACTGCTTTCGGCATTCCCAACATGAACCTGAGCGGGGCCCAAGCCCAGGCTACTTCGGGGTTGCCGGCATTCTTCCTGCACAGCGCCGCTCCCAACGGCGGTACAGGCAACATGATCTCCGATTTTGGGGATGGCCTGAATATCACCCGCTGCAACTGCCCGCTGGTGGAGAGCGAGCAGCAGTTCCAGTTTGTTAACAACTGGACCAAGGTGAAGGGCAACCACCAGATCAAATTCGGCGCCGACTTGCGCTACGCCATGAACCTGCGCG
>DASVBI010000295.1:0-2722 GCA_036375915.1 Terriglobales bacterium
GAATTTGTGCTGCACGTAACCCGGCTTGGAAACAGGAGCCCCGGTCAGGGAGTAGGGCGCCGCATCCAGCGCGGCGTCGCCCAGGTCGTAAAACACAGTGCCGTGCGGCCGGTTGATATTGAAATGGCCGCGGCCGCCAAAAATCATCATGGGCCCGCCCGCGCCGCCGCCCCGCGGACTTCCGCCCGGGCCGCCGGGCCCAGCTTGCCCGCCCGGGCCGCCGGGGCCCCCGGCGCCTTGCCGGTAGCCATTGGCATCCGCACGCTGCTCGCGCCACTCGCGCATGCGCTGCTCCATCTCAGCAGTGCTGAGACCGGCAAACTGACTGTTGACCGTGTTACCGGAGACCGCCACAGATTCGGTAGCAGCATTGGGCGCCATGCCCGGCACCGGCAGGCCCTGGGGCACGACCTGATCGCCTTGAGGAGTTCCGCCCTCTTCGCCATTGGCCGAGAGCATGGCCTGCATGGCCGGAGGGCCTTGGCCACCCGCTCGCTCCGTGCCCGCGAATCTGCCTCCGCTGGCCATCTGGTGGATGCGGGACTGCAACACCAAATCGAAATCCGCTCGCACGCGTGAAACGGTGTTGTTGATGACCACTTCGCGGGAAGCGGTGGCGAAGGCGGTCATCTGCACTTCCACGGAATAGTCCCCGGCGGCAAGCGGCAACGTATAACTGCCATCGAGATTGCTGGTCGTGGCCACGCGCGCTCCGCTATCCGTATCAGTGGCCGTTACCCCCGCTCCGGGCACTGCCGTGTTTCCCGACCTTACGATTCCGAAGACTTCGCCTGCCACCGGCGCGACATTCTGGGCGTAACCTTCGGCGCCGGCAGCCATCAGTACTGCCAGCCCGGCCACAAGCACACGAAAGCAACAGCGGCCGTGCAACCAGCGCGGGCCGTAAATGGAGAAAATGTTGTTTGATGAATCCATCTCGAGCACTGAAAAACGGAGCTAAAAAGTTGTCGGTGGAGGCTCAGTTCCTCTCCTACCTCTATCACGGAAGCAAGCACGCGCTCGGTAAAAAGTAGGTAAGCGAACGTAAAGATTTGTAAAACGCGTCTTACACTTCTTTACACCGCTGCCGCCGGGCAGGTTGTTAAAGTTGTTAAAGTAGATAAGATTGGTCAAGGCATGTTTGTGGGCACACTGCCAAAAAGCTTATCCCGCGCCGCTTCCGACCCACACCAACTTTTTCTGCAAGCGGTGTTTGTATAAGCCAATGGCACTGAATCCAGTCTTGCCGCAAGCTCATGCCCCGGCCGGCGAAGCCACTAGCGAGTCGCCATCGGCGCTTTACAGCGCTTATGTGAATCCGCAGTGGGTCAAGCTGCTGAACGTGCTGCGCATGAACCAGCAGTATGCGCGCTGCAGGGGCGCTGAATTGTTCACTGCTGACGGCCGCCGCATCCTGGATTTTCTTTCCGGCTACTGCGTCCACAACACCGGGCACAATCATCCTCACATCGTCGCGGCGTTGCGGACGGAACTGGAACGCAACGGCCCGGGCATGTTGCAGAGCCACGTGCCCGATCTGGCCGGCCAACTGGCGGAAGAATTGTGCACGCGCGCGGGCGACCGGCTGCACAAGGCGTTTTTCTGCAGTTCGGGCAGTGAAGGCGTGGAAGCAGCCATCAAATTTTCCCGCGCCCACAGCGGCCGCTCCGGCCTGCTCTATGCCAAAGGCGCATTCCATGGCCTGACTTGCGGCGCCTTGTCGCTTATGGGGGATCCGTTCTGGCGCGAGGGCTTCGGCCCCTTGCTGCCGGGCGCCGAAGAGATTCCTTTCGGTGACCTGCCGGCGTTGCAGGAGAAACTGGCCAGCCGTGGTTTCGCCGCGCTCATCCTTGAGCCTATCCAGGCGGAAGCCGGCATCTGTATTCCCAGTCGCGAGTACCTGGCCATGGCACAGGCGCTCTGCCGCAAGCACGGCACCCTTCTTGTCCTCGACGAAGTGCAAACCGGGCTGGGTCGCACCGGCAAATTCCTGGCCGCACATCACTACGGCGTGCAGCCTGACATGGTGGTTCTGGCCAAGGCGCTCAGCGGCGGCCTTGTGCCCAGCGCCGCAGTGCTCATGACCGATGCCATTTACTCTTCGGTCTACGATTCCCTGCACCGTGCCATCGTCCATACCTCCACATTTAGCGAGAATGCGCTGGCCATGCGGGCGGGGCTGGCGAC
Organism: Terriglobales bacterium; assembly: GCA_036375915.1. Taxonomy (GTDB): domain Bacteria; phylum Acidobacteriota; class Terriglobia; order Terriglobales; family Acidobacteriaceae; genus JAICWP01. The sequence goes on from DASVBI010000295.1 coordinate 2,188, forward strand.
TCTGGAGGTGCTCGATCGCGAGCGCCTCGGGTTACGCGCCCTGGAACTGGGCGATTATCTGCGCCGCCGGCTGCGCGAAACCCTGACGGGTTATGAAATGGTGAAAGAAATACGTGGCCTGGGCCTGCTCTCGGGCATCGAATTTAAAGCTCCGAAGCAACTGCGCCTGCGCGCCGCGTTTGCGGCTTTCCGCGGGGTCCATAACGGACTGTTCGGGCAGATGCTGGTCATGCGCCTGTTCCATGACAAGCAGATGCTGACCCAGATTTGCGGGAACAATTTCATGGTGCTGAAGGTAGCCCCGCCGCTGGTGGTCAGCGAAATACAGGTGGAGGAGTTCGTGGCCGCGGTTCGCGACGTAATAGAGACCGTGCACAGTTCGAGCGCCTTCTGGTCGGATGCGCTGGGCCTGGCCCGGCGAGCGATGGGAGTCTGATGTTCAGGCAAGGATATATTTCGAACGCGCTCATCTTGCTGGCGCTGGTGTGCGCGTTAGCGACCGCGTGCGCCCACGCCACCGGCCTCACTGCGTCCT
>DASVBI010000596.1:0-7073 GCA_036375915.1 Terriglobales bacterium
GCAGAGGGCTGCCACTCCGGTTGCCTTTAAAAAGTACGCCTCGATGCCCGCATTTATACCCCCTTGCGTTGGTCCGAACTCCATCCTCACCGAAAGCTGAAGGCCAGGGCCGGCCACCTCTCGGCAAGCGGCAGCTCGGAGCAATAAAAAAAGCGGCAGGGCCGACCCCCTGCCGCTTCACCAGAATCATCTCTGCTATTTCTTGTTGACCGCTTTCCTGAGTTCGGCTCCCGGGGTAAATTTGGCCACTTTGCGGGCGGCAATCTTGATTACCGCGCCGGTTTGCGGGTTGCGCCCATTGCGGGCTTTCCTTTGCGAGACGGAGAACGTGCCGAAACCCACCAGGGCTACGCGGTCTCCCTTCCGCAGAGCGCCGGTTACGCTGTCCACCATGGTGTCAATGGCGGCGGCGGCCTGGGTCTTGTTAATGCGCGAACCAGCCGCAATTCTGTCGATCAAATCGGCTTTGTTCATCTTCGCTCCTGAGCAGGCTTGCCGTTCGCGTACGATTGCCTGCGCTAAAACGGCTCAGAACCTGTGCGAGCTATTAAGCTCCGGGTGCAAGAGAATGTCAACTGTGAAAATCCGCGCCGGACGCGCCTTTTGCAACAGCCTTCCCCGGGAACCCGCAGCCTGCCTCTCTCCGCCCGAACCGGGCTGGTCTAAGCCGCGCCCGCCGCGTCTAGCGCCTTACCTTGCCGCCCGGTTTCGCCTCCTCCGGCACTTCTTTGACCAGGTCATTCACCACCCGGTCAATCTCCGGCTGTGGCACAGCATCGGCGGCGGACAGGCTGCGCGCCTGGTCCCTCTTTTCCCGGATCAGCAGAACCACCGCATGCGCGATGGCTGCGTTATCCGTGCCCATGCCCTCTGGAGTTTTGGCTTTGATGCCGACGGCGGAGGGAGCGATCTTCAGCAGCTCCGCGATCCGCGCCTGAATTTTCGCCGCGTGTGGGCCGATTTTCGGCTCCGCCAGGATCAGCGTGGAATCTACATTGGCTACGGCATAGCCGGCGCGCGTTACCCGCTTCATCGCCTCCGCGAGAAAGGTGACCGAGTCAGCGCCCTTCCACCTGGGATCGGAAGGTGGAAAATAGGTGCCGATGTCACCGGCGGCGATGGCGCCGAGCAGCGCATCGGTCAGAGCATGCAGCAGCACGTCGCCATCGGAATGCCCGGCCAGACCCTTGTCGTGGGGCAGTTGCACTCCGCCGATCTTCAGCGGAATGCCCGCCTGAAATTCGTGCGAGTCCCAGCCGTATCCGATTCTCATGAGGCAACACCGGCCACGGATTTACCCGGTAAACAAGCAGTTAGCATTTAGCACTTGGCATTTAGCCAAGTGAAGTTTGTCGGCCCTGCACAGCCAAATGCTAAGTGCTGGTTTACCCGGCGGCGCGGCGGACAGGGCGCGACATGTAGAACTCGGCCAATTCCAGGTCGGCGGGCGTGGTGATCTTGAGATTGCGCGCCGAGCCCATTACCACCGCCACTGCGTGCCCGGAGCGCTCGACCAGGGAAGCCTCGTCGGTGCCCACGAAGCCGTCGGCGGCCGCCTCCTCGAAAGCCTTTTTCAAGACGCTGAAGAGGAATCCCTGGGGAGTCTGAGCCAGCACCACCCGCTCCCGCGGCACAGTGGCGGTGATGATAGCGTTCTCGGCGCTGCGCTCCACCTGTTTGACGGTGTCCATTGCGGGTACTCCCGCGATGGCCGCGCCGTGCTTTTGGGCGCCCTGGATCACGTTGTCGATGATTTCCTCATCCACCAGCGGGCGTACCGCGTCGTGCACCAGAATGATGTCCTCAGGCGCGGCGTGAACCTGGGACAGGGCGTTGGCCACCGACTGCTGCCGGTGCTCGCCCCCTTCCACCAGGTGCACCTTCTTTCCCAGGCGCTCCTCCTCCAGCCGGGGGCGGAAGTTGTCCGCTTCCGGCTTGCGCAAGGCCACATAAATCTCCGCTATTCGCGGGCTGGCGGCAAATTTGCGCAGCGTGTGCACCAGGATGGGTACGCCGTTCAACTCCGCAAATTGCTTGGAGGGGCCTTTCCCTACCGCCGAGCGCGGCGCCGCTTCCGCCGCCGTCATGCGCGTGCCCAGCCCCGCCGCCGGAATAATGGCGATTACCTTCATGGGGGCAATCAGTATACGAGCGGCAGGGACTTCACATCAAATAGCCAGAACCTGGTGCGGGTAGACAGAATTTAGCCCACCCCCGCCGGCATGGGCGCTGTCGCAAGGCCTATCCTCTCGCCAGCGCCTGGCGTACGGCGTGAATAAAGTCGGTGTACACCGGCTCCAGGCCACAGGCGCGCATTTCGGCCGCGATCTGACCGCGGTGATAGGCGGAGTGCATAACTACGTGCGTCAGGATATCGCCCAGTTCATTGCGGAAGCGCTCTCCCTTGGAGTTGGTGTAGGCTGCCGGCTCCTGCAGGCGTTCCGGAGTGAGCTGGCTCAAGTAGTCTTCCCAGGCCGCCGCCAGCTCTTCCACCTCCTGCGCAACCTGCTCCACCGTGAGTTGGGGCCACACGGCCATTTTCTTGCTGTCGGGCAGGATGCGGCTGCGCCATGTCCATTCCGTCCCCACTACGTGAGCCATCAGCCGCACCGAGCGGGGCGAGGTCTGCGCCGCCGTCTGCAGGGCGTTTGCCACCTCGCGGTTGGCCCAATGGTCATAAACGTACAGTTTGCGCAGATATTCCAGCAGTTCCATGCCGCCACTCCTCTTGCGCGTGAGCTGCCTTCAAACACGGGGTATTGTTCCGTAATGTGAACGCTTAAGGCGCTACACGGCTCACTCTAACCTTTATAACCTGAGTGAAACCCGTATCGCGGCTTCTTCAGCTCTTAGATTCTCAGCCGGTATGGTTGATTCGAAAACTGTAATCACATTCCGCGCCAACCCGTTGCCTGGGCTTCGCGTCTGGCAGGAAGGGGTCGCTTGGCGCAAGCGCGCCACCGGCCGCGTGTGCCCTGCCCGCAGGGAAGGCGGGACTGAGGTCTTCCCCGGATTTTATTTTCTTGCCTGCGGGAAATCAGCGGGCGGCGGGCACTCAGCCGCGTTCGAAGGCGTGCTTCTTCTCCAGCGCCTGGTGCGCCTGGCGCATTTCCGTTTCTATGCGCTGCGCTTGCGCCAGCAGCGCTTCGGTGGGGAGGGCGTATTCGTCTCCGTTCTGCAAACGGATCAATCCTTCCGCCGCCACCCGCCGCGCCGCCTCCAGCATGCGCTCCGGGGTCGCCCCCAGGTACAGCACATCCACCGGGTCGGATAGCCGGCTCGGAGCCGCGCCCGACGCCAGTTTGTGCTCCCAGTAAACCTTCCGGCGGATAAAGTCGTCCAATTCGGCGTCGCTGGCGTGCTGGAAAGCCCATTGTTTGCGCCGCAGATCGTAAAACCGGCTGGAGAAGGGAACCGGCAGCAGCTTGGGAGACTTAAGAAATTCCAATTGCCGGTTGTCCACTTCTTTGCGCAGCGCATTGATGACCGGCGCCTCGGTGTCCTGGGGATCGAGCGAGGGCAGGGCTTCGCGTACGGTTTGCGTCAGGTTGATGGCCACCGGCACGTGCAGCCCTTCGCTGTTCTCCAGGCAAATATCGCCGTGCAGCACAAAGTAATCCGCTCCCCCGCCGGAACGGTGAAACGGCCATTGCAGCGTGATGGTAAGCGGCAATCCGGCAATGGTGAGGTAGAGCTTCCCTTTAGTGGGGGCGTCCGCGCTGGCTTTTGCAGTTGTCATTCCTGGCTCGTGGTGTCTCTGGCGGCTATTCTAATGAACTCCGGCCGTGCCGTGAAGCAGGCCTCGAAATTACAGGATTGCTCCACAAACCGTGGACTGGCGGGTTGTTTTACACCGCGGACGGCTTGAAATCCTTCCCTCCGGAGCGACTCTGCTCCACTTGTTATGGTTTTGATTCCCTGCCCTTCCCGGCGCGGACGTTTCTCCCTTTAAGCCTGCCAGCCGCAAATGAGGGTGCGAAGTCGAGCCGCCGCTCCACTTGTTACTCGTCTGGTTCTCGTGAGTGTTGGTGTGAGGCCGAAATTGGCTGCCACAGCTACCCGGTTCGTCAACTCTGCCTAGTGTCGCTCCACTTCGGAGAGCCTGAGCGTCAGATTGGCTAAGGGGCGGCATGCAGCCACCTGCGAAAATCACATGTTTACTCCACCGGTTGACAGTCTTGATTCCTGGCCGGCGGCGCTTTGCGGCGCGGGAACCACGCAACACTTACGCCGGCTCAAGCCGGGTCGTGGTTTAATTCCCAGGGAGAATGGAACAGGGGCGTATCGCCGAATTGCTGCAGCCGTTTCTCAGCGCCCAGGCACTGCCTGCACCTGTGACGCTAAGCCCTGGGCAGCTTCAGAGTATTTCTATATATGTAGATTTACTTCTGCGCTGGAACGCCCGTATCAATCTGACTGCGGTACGCGATCCGGAAAATATGATCAGCCGCCATTTCGGCGAATCGCTGTTTCTGGCGGCATACCTCTTTCCTTTCGGCTGGCGCCCGGCTCTTTCCGCCCAGGCACCGCCCCACGCCCTTGACCTGGGCTCCGGCGCCGGCTTTCCCGGACTACCCCTCAAGATTTACCTTCCGGAGCTGCGCCTCACGCTGGTCGAGTCCAAGCTCAGAAAATCTGCTTTTCTGGCGGAGGCGATCCGCACGCTCCACTTACGCGATGCCACGGTGTTTACCGGCCACCTTAAACCATCATTCATTCTCCAGAACCAGGGCGGCTTACCGCCAGGAATTCAACCCGCTGACTTGGTTACTATGCGCGCCGTGGAACACTTCGCCACGGTATTACCGACGGCCGCATGCGTGGTGCGTGCCAGCGCGGCAAAACTGGGAGCAGGGAAGCTGGCATTGCTCGTTGGGGAGAGCCAGGTACAGCTCACAACACTGCGTCTGGCGGACTTCACCTGGGAAGCGCCCGTGCCGGTGCCCCAATCTCGCAATCGGGTGCTTCTCGTCGGCGGGTATCCTCGGGAATAAGAATCAAGGCAGTAAAAAGTGGTCAAGAAGCAGATCATTCGGCCGTTTCGGCTTCCTAAAGCATGGCAATTAGCGTGGAAGTGGGATATTGCAGCTCGGACCCTGCACGCGAGAGGCGGGCTGGATTCAGCCGGTTGCCCATCGAGCATGAACCATAAGTATAAAAAGTGGAGCGGCCTCCAGCCCCCCGAGGCAAAATTGGCGCTCAGCCGGAAGTCCAGCGGGCGAATACGTTTATAAATGGGAGAATCAGACTAAGGAACCAAGTTGGTTAACAGACAGGGGTCGTCCAAGCATCGTCCTGGATGGTGCAGGAGATGTTCCACGTGGAACACTCCGCGCTTTCTCCAGGCAGGAGCGTATAGGCTCTCGGCTGCCTGGAGTTCCTCCAGATTCTGTTCAGGTTGAAACTTTGACCCCAGGCTGCCTCGACCCTAGCCGTCCACCCACGACAATATCTACCCGGCGACAATTGTCCCAGGCGATCCGCATGTAACAGGAACTCGACGGCCCTGGCCCGCAACGCCCGCGGCGCCCAATCCCGGCTTGCCAAATGTTCTACGTGGAACATAAAGCGCAGAATGAAACGTTGGACAGCCAGGCCCGTATGCAATGTTCCACGTAGAACACCCGTTCGCAATGCGGAACCACATTTCACACCTGCTTTTGCACAAAATTCTTACCTTTCAGACAATTCGTTATTGCAATCGAAATTTGCGCCGCGCTAATCTCACTTCAGCTCCGGCTTCTCCAAAACAATCTTATGGGACGCGTAATCGCGGTTGCCAACCAGAAGGGTGGCGTGGGCAAGACCACTACGTCCATCAACCTGGCCTCTTCCCTGGCCGCAGCGGAAGTGAACACGCTCCTGGTGGACTGCGATCCGCAGTCCAACACTTCCAGCGGCTTGGGCTTTGCCCGGGACCCCGAACGACTCAGCACCTACCATCTGCTCATGGGCGCCTGCAACGCGGAGGAAGCGTTGCAAAAACCAGAATTGGACCAGTTGTGGGTGATCCCCGCGCACAAGAACCTGATCGGCGCCAATCTCGAACTGGTGGACGCCGAGCGTCGAGAATTCCGCATGCGCGACGCCCTGGCGCCACTGCGCGAGCGCTTTCAGTTCATCGTGCTCGATTGCCCCCCCGCCCTCGATCTGCTCACACTGAATGCCCTGGTCGCGGCCGATTCCGTGCTCATCCCCATGCAGGCGGAATACTTCGCGCTCGAGGGCATTAGCGAGTTACTGGATACGATTGGCCGCATCCGGCAGAGCTTCAATCCCCTGCTGGATATCGAGGGCGTAGTGCTCACCATGTTCGACGAGCGCACCAACCTGGCCCAGCAGGTGGCCTCAGAACTGCGCAATTACTTCGGCGAAAAGCTGTTTCGCACCTCGATTCCCCGCAATATCCGCTTGGCGGAAGCTCCCAGCCATGGCAAACCGGCCCTGGTCTATGATGTCCGTTCTCGCGGCGCTGAAAGCTACATTCGCCTGGCGAAGGAGATCCTGCACACGGAAGCGGCGCGGCGCCAGCAGGCGGAAGCCGCATTACAGGCAACAACTGCCCAGCAACCGGAAGCGGCAGCGGAATCTGTGCCCGCCGAAACGGCGACGACAGTCTCGCCCGCGACAGCGCTACAAGCCGGCACTGCGGCGGCGGAGTTGGCAGCTCATCCGCAGTCCGGGGCCGTTCTCTCAGCGGAAACCGTTTTGGAATCGGAACCGCCTGCAGCCGTCGCTAACCAGGCGACTGTGGCAGCCGATGCGCCAGCTCCGGGCGTTGTGCCCGCCCCGGGGGCCGCCGGGAGCGGGACGGCAATCGAACCTCCACCCGAGGTCGCCAGCGAGCCGGCGCCATCCCCGCCGGAGGCCTACCCCAGCCTGCCTCCTCCGGAAATTGCCGAAGTGGTGATGCAGGCCGCCCAGCCGCCGGAAGCACAACCAGCCGTTGAGCAGGGCGACTAGCCCGAACCAGTCCGTATATTAACTACTAAGTTAACAGGAGATCGCCACATGAGCACCACGAGCACTACGCCCGCTCCAACCGCCGACAAGCGCAAAGCCCTGGGCCGCGG
>DASVBI010000496.1:0-6519 GCA_036375915.1 Terriglobales bacterium
ACTGACAAAAAGGCCCATTTCTGATTGACGATGGATGATTGACGATCGCGAACTGCAGTGGTGGCAATGAAAATCGTCAATCGTAAATCGTCAATTCCTGTGTGTCCTCTGTGGTTACAAAAAGCAGTGCCAAGGTAATCGGATGCCCATAAGCGTTGTCATGCCCGCACTGGAAATGGCGCAGGAAACCGGCAAGCTCATCTCCTGGCTCAAGAAGGAAGGCCAGCAGGTGGCAAAGGGCGAGCCGCTTCTAGAAGTGGAAACCGATAAAGCGGTCATGGAAGTGGAAGCGCCCGGCGACGGCATTCTCGCCGGCATCAAGGTACGGGAAGGCGACGTGGTTCCCGTCGGCCAGACCATAGCCTGGCTGGTCGCTCCCGGGGAAAGGCCGCCGGCGGAGGCTGCGCCGGTAGCTTCTGCCACGCGTGCAGTCAGGCCGGCGCCGCGCGCCGCTGCCGCTCCCGTGGCGGTGGCGGAGCCATCCACAGGCGCAGGCGCCAGAATCTCGCCCAAAGCTCGCCGGCTGGCGCGCGAATACAAGGTGGACCTGAACCAGGTGAGGGGCACCGGTCCGGACGGCGTCATCACTACTGATGATGTGCTGGCGGCTGTGGAGCCGGCGGCGGTTCCCAGGCCGGTGGCCTCTTTGCCGGCGGCGGAAGCGCTCAGTCCGGTGGCGCGGCTCATGGCCGAGCGCACCACCCAGAGTTGGACGACGACGCCACACTTCTACCTGGCCCGCGACGTGGATGCCAGCGCCCTGAATGCCCTGCGCGCCCGTCTGGCTCCCCCTCTGGAAAAGGAGCGCGGGCTCAAGCTTTCCCACACCGACCTGCTGGTGGCGCTGGTCAGCCGCGTTCTGGCCAAGCATCCGCGCCTGAACGGAAGTTGGAACGGTTCTTCGGTGCAAACTAGCTCGGAAGTGAACATCGGCGTGGCCGCTGCGGTGAAAGACGGCGTGGTCTCCGTGGTCATTGCCAAAGCTGACAAAGCGGCGCTGGCCGACATCTCCACCCAGTTGCGGGAAAAGGCGGAGCGGGCGCGGGCCGGGCGGCTTCATCCCGCCGATATTGCCGGCGCCACCTTCACTATCAGCAATCTGGGCATGTTTGGGGTGGATTCATTCCAGGCCATCATTACGCCGCCGCAAGCCGCCATTCTGGCGGTTGGCCGCATCGCTGACCGCGTGGTCGCGGTGAATGGCCAGCCCGCAGTTCGGCCTATGATGACGCTGACTCTCTCCTGCGATCACCGCGTGGTGGATGGCGCGCAGGCGGCGGTGTTCCTCAAGGAACTAGCGGAAGCGATCGTCGAACCTGATGACCTACTTTGTTGATTATCCGACCGATTTATAATTTAGTAATTTGTAATTGGTAATTTGAGCCCGCGCGCGCCCATCTGTTCCGAGAAATTACGAATTACAGATTACTCAATTACAAATTCCTATAATTCTCCCGCGCCCACGCCCTCCGGAGTGGCCTGCACCCCGGTGATCTGGTCGGCCTGGCGCAGTTCGGGGAAACGCCAGGCCCAGATAGTGATCACCACCAGTGTGCCAATTCCTCCCAGCACCACTGCCGGCACTGTCCCAAACCACTGCGCCGTTATTCCTGATTCGAATTGGCCGAATTCATTGGAGGTGCCGATAAAGAGCATGTCAATGGCGTTCACGCGGCCACGCATCTCGTCGGGTGTGGCCAGTTGCACCAGGGTGCCGCGGATGACCACGCTCACCATATCGGTGGCGCCCACCAGCGCCAGGGCCAGAAGCGAGACCACCATGCTGCGGGACAGGCCGAACACAATGGTGAACACGCCAAACCCGGCCACGCACCACAACATGGTCGCCCCCACCCGTCCGCGCAACGGGCGGTGCGCCAGCAGCAGAGCCATAATTCCCGCGCCCACCCCCGGAGCGCTGCGCAGCAGCCCCAGACCCCAGGGTCCGGTGTGCAGGATTTCGCGGGCGTACACAGGCAGCAAGGCCACCGCTCCGCCCAGCAGGACCGCAAACATGTCCAGCGAAATGGAGCCCAGAATCAGCTTCTGCTGCCACACATAACGGAAGCCGGCCAGCACGCTGGCTAAGCCCACCTGCTCCTTGCGGCGGACGCGCATACGATGCCGGATCTGGGCCACGGCGAAAACCGCGATTCCGGCGCCGGCCATGGCGGTGGCGTAGACGGCGGCAGGGCCGTGAAACGCGGCGTAGATCAGTCCGCCCACTACCGGGCCCATAATAGTGGCGCTCTGGAAAATGCTGGCGTTCCAGGCCACCGCGCTGGGGAAATGCTCTTCCGGCACCAGTTGCGGCAACAACGCACGCGCTGCCGGCCCGTTGAACGACCGCACCACCCCCAGCAGCACCAGCACCAGGTAGATGGTTTTCACCGAAGGCATCGCGTGCCAGGAGATTTTCAGCAGCAAGCCGGAGGAGAGAGCAAACCCTGCGTAGCAGACCAGCAGCAGGTGTCGGCGGTCGAAACGGTCGGCCACGTGACCGGAGACCAGGAAGAGGAAAATTCCGGGCAGAAATTGCGCTAACCCCACCAGGCCAAGATCCAGGGGCCGTTTGGTGATGTCATATACCTGCCAGCCCACGGCCACCGACTGCATTTCCAGCGCCAGCACGATAAACAGGCGGCCCACCTCGTAAGACACGAGGTCGGGATAGGCAAAGGCGGCTCTGCCTGCGTTTTGGCTGCTCCCAAGCTTCGGCATCGGGCGACCGGGGTCAGAAGATCATACAGATAAACGAAGCAATGGCTAAGACACTGAGCGGACGGTTTATGAGCATGGGCGGCGGGCAGCAAAGTCTTGACTGGGCAGTGGTCGAGTGGTAGAAGCATCATACCAATTTGGCCCCCGCGCTGGGCAAAGTTAATGCGCGAGATGCTTCCGGCCTGAAGGCCCGAGCATGACGCTGACAGGGGAGGGAACATGGCGCTTCGTTTTGTGTTGCAAGCGCTGGGCTGTCTTGGAATGACGGGGGCGCTTCTGTTCGTCCCGGGGTCAACCGCCTGGGCACAACTGCCGGGAGGCGCGCCTGCGGCGGAGGAAACACCTTCGCACGGCTACGTGATCCGTAAGCCGGTGCCGGGGTCGGACATTCCCGCGGACTACACCTTTGTCCTCACCAAGGACGAAATCTATGTTCCCATCGCCGTGCGCAAGCCGGCGGGCAACGGGCCATTTCCCGCCATCACCATGGGCTTTGGCGAAGGCAGGGAGGGCATGCTGAAAGTTGAGGACCTTACGCGGCGGCTGGCGCCGATGCAGGACCGCATGATCGCGCGGGGATATGTGGTGGTAACCATCAACTACCGCAACGAAGTGCCGCACTTTTATGAAGACGAATATCGCTCCGGCCACAACCTGCCGGACAGCATCAGCGGCGGCCGGCGCATGCTGAAATCCAATCCCACTCTCGACCACGAAGACCTGATTGCCATTTTGCGCTATCTGAAAACACTGCCCTACGTGGACAAGAACGGCATTGGGGCCATGGGTGTGAGCCACAGCGGAGAGATGATTCTTAAGGCGGCCAGTGAATATGACTTCGGCGCCGGGGTTTGCATCGAGCCCGCGGCCCACGAGTTCCTCAGCGTCAATACCGGGCCCAGCGCTCCCCGCGAGGGCACCGAGATTCAGTACCAGGACATTGAAGTAGTACGCCGTAACGCCAACAAGGCGGCGGCCATGGAACGAATAAAGACCGTTCACACGCCCATACTCATCATGGGGCGCGACCAGGACCACCTGCAGGGAATTTTCAAGCTGACCTATGAGTGGATGCATGAGGCGGGCAAGGACGTGACTTGGGTGAGCTACAGCCATCCCGTGCACGGGTACGTCTTCAGCTACCGCCAGACCGACGGCGCCTATAAGCCGGATGGGGTTCAGGAGAAGGCGTTCGAAACCGCCATGGCCTATCTGGACCAGCACTTGAAGCATTCGCGGACCACGGCTGCGGCGCAATAACCAACCGCAAGGCAGAGGTCGCAAAGAATTCTTGACGTAGATCATTTGTGAATTCGAGCCCAGGCCAAAGGGGGACACACGGGTGTCAAAATTTGCCGCCGTCTATGCCGCTCTCGCCTTATTTTTTGCACTGACCGTCATGACCAGGGATGCTTCCGCCGCCCAGGAACCGCCGCGCGAACGTACGCTGGAAGAAATCAAGAGCGAGGCCCTGGTGCGCGCCCGCACCGGCATGTATCCCATGATCGGACTCGACCCCGCCGATGTGAGCGAAGCCTTCCAGCACATCAAGAGCAAGGACATGGATGAATGGGCGGCTGCTTTCGACGCCGTCGCCGACCGTTACAGGGCGCAAGGCAAAGCGCTGGAGTCGAGCGCTCCCGCCCAAGCCAATGCCGCCTACCTGCGCGCCTGGCGGCTCTATTATTTTGGCAACTGGCCGGTGCCGATTTCCCCCGGCAAGCTGCGCTCCTACAATCAGTCGCTCGAAGCCTTTGTGGCGCACGGCCGGCTCCTTGATCCACCCCTTCAGGTGGTGCGCATACCTTTTGAAGGCAGGGAAATTGTCGGTTACCTGCGGATGCCCAAGGATGCTAAGAGCCCGGTGCCCATGGTGATCGCCATCAACGGCGCCGACAGCCGCAAGGAGAACATGTCGCTCAGCTTCGACGCTGCCATCCCCCATGGCATCGGCTACATTGCGGTGGATACACCGGGCACGGGGCAGGCGCCTATCAAGGCGAGCCCTACCGCCGACCGCCTGTATTCGCGCGTCATTGATTGGCTGCTCGCCCGGCCGGATGTGGACAAGAGCCGCATCGCCGTGGAAGGCCAGAGTTGGGGCGCCTATTGGGCCACCAAGCTGGCCATTGTGGAGCGCGCAAGATTGAAATGTGTAATAGCACAGTCTCCCGGGGTGCACGCCGGCTACGTCCACGGCCTGCATGAAGACGAGATGCTGCGCAACCGCGAATACCTGTTCGGCCTCTCGCAGGTATTCCAATTCCTCTACGGCGTAAAAACCATCGAGGAAGCCAACCAGATTTCACCCCAGATGTCGCTGGTGAACCAGCACCTGATAGGCAAGCCCACCACGCCCATGCTCATCATTGCCGGCGCCAAGGACACGCTGATTCCCATGTCAGACATTTATCTGATCCTGGATAACGGCGACATACCCAAAGACGCGTGGATCAATCCCCAGGGTGGGCACCTGGGGCGGCAGGTCGGAGTGTGGCCCGATCCCGTGATTTTCAACCAGGTCATTATTCCCTGGCTGGTTCGCCATTTGGATATGCCCGCGGCGGCCCAATGAGGGGAGCGCGCGGAACGGCAATGACGCGAGTACGACCAACATGAAAATTCCCAAATGTTGCTTCTTCACTCTGCTGGTTGTTGTGATTGGCGGCACGCTCGCTTTGGGGCAAACGCCTTCCCCCGACCCGCCCATGACCCTCACCGGCACGATTCCTATGCCCCATGTGCAGGGCCGGATTGACCATTTCGCGCTCGGTCCAGACGGCACCATGTTCGTCTCCGCCCTGGGCAACAACACCGAGGAAGTGATTGATCTTTCAGGCGGTGTCGTGGCGCGCAGCATCCCCGGCATCCCCAAGCCCCAGGGCGTCGCTTATGCGCCGGAAGTTAAGAAGCTGTTTGTGGGCAGCGATGAAGGCAAGCTCTATATCTTCGACGGGCAGAGCTTCGCCCAACTCGCCACCCTCGACTTCGGCGATGATGTTGACAACTTACGCTACGACCCCGCGGCCAAGCGCCTTTACGTCGGCTATGGCGATGGCGCGGCGGCGGCCATTGCCATGGTGGATGTAGCCACTAACCAGCGCCTGCCCCAGGAGTTCAAGCTGGGAGCACATCCGGAATCATTTCAGCTGGAGAAATCGGGTCCGAACATCTATGTCAACCTGCCGGGGCTGATGCAGATTGCGGCCATCAACCGCCAGACCGGCGCCATTACCCGCTGGGCGGTGAAGCAAGAGGCCAACTTCCCCATGGCACTGGATGAGGCAAACCACCGGCTGTTCGTGGCTACCCGCGAGCCTCCGCGCCTGCTGGTGCTGGACACTGGCTCCGGCCGGGTGGTGGCCACTTTGCCTTGTCCCCAGGAATCCGACGACCTCTATTACGATGCCGCGCGCGGGCGTATCTACGTGCCCGGGGGTGAAGGCTACATCAGCGTGTTCCAGCAGCAGGATGCCGACCACTACCGCCTGCTGGTAAAGGTTCCTTCCCAGGTGGGAGGGCGCACCGCTGGATACTGGGGCAAACTGCTGAAGGGATTCGACCGCTTTTACCTGGCGATCCCCGCCCGCGCCGACCATAGCGCCGAGGTTCTGGTCTATACAATACAGAACTGAGCGGCGGCTCGCCGCCTGGGTGAGCGTTAAAACGCATGTGGCTGTTTGCCATTCTGGTAGCTCCGGCGGTCCTGCTGGCCGTGTCCTCCTGGCGTGGCGAACGCCAGAAGTTCCGCTATTACCGGGAGCGGCTGGCGGACCAGGCACAAGACACCTTTCTGCC
>DASVBI010000238.1:0-3084 GCA_036375915.1 Terriglobales bacterium
CGCCCCGGCGCATTAGCGGCAGCGCCGCCTGCGTGACCACAAACATCCCTGTCAGGTCGGTTTCGATGACCTCGCGCCAGGTGGCCAGGGGCAGCCGCTCCACTTCCGCCAGGGCGTGGGAAATTCCGGCATTGTTGATGAGGATGTCGAGGCGGCCGAATTGCCTCTTGATTTCCGCGAAGAGCCCGTTAACCGATTTGGGATCGCGCACGTCGCCCGCATAAGCGAGGATTTGTGGCGCGGGCGCCCCTTCGGCAGGCTCAGGGCAGGCTCCCGCCCGCGAAGCCTTGCCGATCGCCCTGTCAGCGGCTTGCAGAGCTTTCCCATTGCGCCCCGTCAGGACCAGACGGCAGCCTTCGCGGGCCAGCGCCTTGGCAATCGCCAGCCCGATGCCGCGGCTGGCACCGGTGATGAGGGCTACTTTCCCCTTTAAAGTTCGTGGTGGGGCCATGTGTGGGATTTAATCACAGGGGAGTCGGTTTAAATCCCGTTGGGGCGCTGGCGAATGAGAGACAGGAATTCCTCCCGCGTTTCCTTGCAATCGCGGAAACAGCCCAGCATGGAGGACGTGACCGCCGCCGAATGCTGCTTTTCCACCCCGCGCATCATCATGCACAGATGGCGCGCTTCGATGACCACGCCCACGCCCTGAGGCTCGATGGCGTTCTGGATGGTTTCCGCGATCTGCATGGTCAGCCGCTCCTGCACCTGCAGGCGGCGGGCAAACACTTCCACCAGGCGCGGCAATTTGCTCAACCCGATGACCTTGCCGTTGGGAATGTAGGCGATGTGCACCTTGCCAAAAAACGGCAGCAGGTGGTGCTCGCACAGGCTGAACATCTCGATGTCTTTGACGATCACCATCTCGTCGTAGCCGACGGTGAACAGAGCTCCCCGCAGGATGGCTTCGGCGTCTTCCTTGTAGCCCCTGGTAAGCTGCTCCAGGGCGCGGTGCACGCGCTCGGGGGTGCGCTCCAATCCCTCGCGCTGGGGATCTTCCCCCAGGCGGACGATCATCTCCCGCACCAATTCCTCGAAGCTGGCGCTGGTTATGGTGCTGACTTCGGTTGTGGACTTCATGTGGTCCCCCGTGTTCGCTATTTACAAACTTCCGCGTCTCCGGCGTACTCGAAGGAGTTCATCATGGTCTCCTCCAGCCTTACCTTTTCTAGATGAGCGGCGGTAAATCCGCGCTGCAATATTTCAAAAATCTCGCGGCACAAGTTTTCCGTGGTGGGTACTCGCCGGCGAAAGGCTTCCAGCGTGTTCAGATTTTCATGCCCAAAGCGTTCCAGAATTTGAGCGTGCACAAACGCGTCCAGGTCCACCAGGTTGCAGACCATGCCCGTGGCCTGGTCCACCGGCCCGCTCACCGTGACCTCAAGGGCGTAATTGTGGCCGTGGCCGTGCGGGTTGTTGCACTTGCCGTAGGTGCGGCGGTTCTCTTCCTCCGACATGGCGTCGCTGTGCAGCCGGTGCGAGGCAGAAAACCAGTAGCGGCGGGTGAGGTGGGCTTTCATTCGCCGTAGTAGTCCACAAACAAATCGGGAGTTTCGTACACCCGCACGCGGTGCAGTTGCGCCCGCTCCAGGCGCGATTGCAGCCGCTGCCACACGGAGATGGCGATGTTCTCGGTGGTGGGAATGAGGGTGGCGAACTCGGGCACTTCCTTGTTGAGGAAGCGGTGGTCGAGCGCGTCCAGCACTTCCCGGTTCAGGATCTCCTTCAGCTGTTTCAAATCCACCACAAAGCCGGAGCGCGGGTCTACCTCGCCCTTCACCGTGACTTCCAGGGTGTAGTTGTGGCCGTGCCCGTTGGGGTTGTTGCACTTGCCGAAAATGCGGCGGTTTTCCTCCGGGGTGAACTGGGGGTTGTGGTAGTAGTGCGAGGCGGAAAATTCGGCTTTGCGGGTCAGGTAAACCATGGCGGTAATCAGATTCTCCCCGGCGCCGCAGCGTCGCGCCCTCGCGCATCAGCCGGGAATCCCGAACTCCTCCCAGCCGCGGCCGGATTGGTGACACTGCTGGCAGCGCCATAGGTGCGACCCTTCCATGTTACCGAACCTTGCTTATGAGAGAGTGCCGAGGCCAGCAAAAGTGACACAAAAACCGGCAAGCCGAGCAGGGCCAGGAGATTGGCATCCCAAGCGAAGTGGGCGCGGCGAATGCGACGCAGGAACAGGAGATAGCTTGCGCCCGCAATTCCCCCCGCCACCACCGCGGCGGTAACCTGCTGGCGGCCGACCGCTACGGCGGTGACCGCGGCGCCGCCCACGATGACAATGAACTCGCTGCCGCGCAGCAGCGCCAGGCGCAGCGGGGACTCAAACAGCAGCGCCAGATTTTTAGTCCAGCCTTCGCGCAGCTGGGCAAAGCTGCGGTACATGCGGGCGCGCACCCGGTCGCCGCCGTAGCGGAAACGGATGCGGCGGCCGGAGCTCTTAACGGCGCGCGCCAGCTCCACATCTTCCAGCAGGCTGCGCATGACGGCGGCGTGTCCGCCTATGGCGTCATAGGCTTCGCGGCTGATCAGCAGGTATTGGCCGTTGGCGGCAGCGGCGGGTGACGCGGGGTCGTTCACGTCCTGGGTGCGATAGACGCGAGTCAGTTCCGCAAACACAACGGGCATGACCGCCTTTTCCCAGAAGCCCTTCACTTCCTGCCCGGGGGAATAAGAAAGCATCGCGGCCTGGTGCCGTTCAGCTTCCTGCAGGCTGGCCGCAAGCGAGCCGGGAAGGTGGACGGTGTCGGCGTCGGTAAACAGGAGCCATCGGCTGCGGGCCTGCCGCGCGCCGCACACCAGGGCATTGCACTTCCCGGTGAAGCCGGCTTGCAGAGGCGCCGCCTCCACCACCCTTACGCCGGCAAAGGAGTGGGCAATTTCACGGGTGCGGTCGGTGGAGGCGTCGTCCACCACGATGAGTTCGTGCTCGCTCCCGGCTTGGCTGAGGAGAGACTGCAGGCATGCGCCCAGCGAGGCTTCCTCGTTGCGCGCGGGCACGATCACTGATACCTCCGGGGCGCCGCCGCGGCCGGCATGTGCTGGGGACTCTGACACCATAAGCCGAATCAGCTATTATAGCTG
>DASVBI010000752.1:0-4878 GCA_036375915.1 Terriglobales bacterium
CTGATCAAAGCGACTGGGGATTCTGTGGCCATAAGCTGCTCCAAACACATCAGCTTAGGCTGCAACCGTCGCGGGCGGAATGACTTAGGTCACAGTGAGCACGGCTTTAAGATTTAGTCTTTAACGCTCGGCGCTGGAACCACTCGCGCTCAATCGGCGTCGGCGCCCATGGGCTCGTACTTGTATTTCTTGCCGTTCCAATAAACCAGCGAGCTGACCCGGTCCGGCTCCTCGGCCGCAACTGCGCCTATGGGCTTTTTGTGCAGCAGGACGTGGGATAGCGAGAGCTTGTTGTAAGGAAGATTTACCACCACGAACTTGGCTTTGGGCTCTGCGGCGTTCCAGCCACCATCTTTGGCCCCATGCAGAATCAGAATGACGTGCCCCTGCTGCCGTGGGTCGTCGGCGCCGAATTCCATCATCACCTTCGGGTTCCCATATCCGAAAAACGAATGGTAGGGGTCAATGACGGTGTAGTGATATTCCACCGCGTTGAGCAGCGGGTTCACCGCCTTGGCCGCCACCGCCAAATCTTCCACTCCGTCCCCGTCGAAATCGGCAATCAGCGGTGCAAAGCCCGGCAGAGCTTTGTAACCGGGCCCGAACTGGTTCTTGATGATCTTTGCGAGCGTTGCCGCATCGGGGGCATTGGACGTCGCCGCGCTGCCAGGGTCTTTCTGTGCGGGAAGCAAGGGACAAATCAAAATCAGCGCAATGAGGCACAGCCAACTGCGGGTATGCATACCCCTACTCTACAACCGATTGGAGACTCGGCTGCGGTTACCAGAGTGCTTCGTCTGATGCCCCTCCTTCGTGGGGAAGAGCTGCCGTCCTACAGAGCTTGGCTGCGCTTCCCGGAGACGAACTCATTCCCCGCAATGAGATAGCGGAGAGGTTTTTCCGCCGCCTTGGTGATGCCTATCCGCGCGGTTGTAAGCACCCGCAGCGGGCGGAAACCGTCGGCAGCCAGGAACAGGTCGGAGTTCGCATCGGTGAGGTCTTTGCCGTTATCCCGCGGGCGGGTGATTCCAAACGCCTCCGCCAGACGCCCGGGGCCGCTGGTCAGCAGCCGCAATACTCGCGCTTCCGCTGCCGCTCCCTCCAGACCGCGCGCCTTCTCCATTTTCTCGATTCCGGCCAGCGGTTCCAAAGCCCGGAAGAGCACCGATCCGGCCTTGCCCTCCGGCATGCAGGAAACATTCAGACAATAGTGGTTGCCATAAATGAAATAAATGTAGGCGTGGCCAGGGGGGCCAAACAGCACCTGATTGCGCGGCGTAGGCCCGATGAAGGCGTGCGCTGCCGGGTCGCTGGTTCCCAGGTAGGCCTCCACTTCGACCACCCGCCCGGCGAGCAGCTTGCCGCTTTCCCGCCGCACCAGCACCTTGCCCAGCAGCTGGCGGCAAACGCGGCGTGGATCGCGATTGAAAAACTCCCGCGGCAGTGGCTTGAGACGGCCTGGGTCGAAGCTTGCGGAAGAATCGGTCACCGGTGGTTATTCTTTCCGGAAGGATTGCGCATGGCAAGCAGGGAGCAGGGTTTCAAGGCAGTTTAGGAGTCTCGCGGTAAGCGCGGAAAGCGGAATCTTTTGAAACCAGTGAAACCTTCGAAACTTTGAAACCTGCCCCTGCCGTTACTAAAGGTCACCGGTTCCCAGCGTGCCACTACCCGATACTTTGGGAACCTCCCCGGACCGTGGGCTCCCGCATACCATGTTCTCCGCCACTCCGTTCCATCCAGCGAGGAGGGAATTCTATGTTTCGCAACAGCTGCAAAGCCTTGGCCGTCGTGCTCGCGTTGTCACTTGGCGCCCTGGCCCGGATTCCGGCCGGCACGCCACTGACGATTCGCCTGACTTCGGAGATCACTTCGCGAACGGCGCGCTCCGGCCAGAGCTTCCACGGTACCCTCGCGCGGAGCGTGGTCGTACGGGGCAAGACCGTGGTCCGGGCGGGAGCGCCCGTCACCGGGGTGGTAGCCCACGCCAAGCCCAGCGGCCGCCTGCACGCACCCGGCGAGCTGACGGTGCGCCTGACCTCTATTAGTCTGAACGGCGAGCGCGTCGCTTTGAACACCAGTTCGGTCAGCACTAAGGGCAAGAGCCATAAGAAAGGCAATATCGAGAAGATCGGCGGTGGCGCTGCCGCGGGCACCCTGATCGGGGCGCTGGCTGGCGGCGGCAAGGGCGCGCTCATCGGTGCTGCTGCCGGCGGCGCGGCCGGCACTGGCGTGGCCGCCGCTACCGGCAAGGAAGAAGCCGTGTTCCACGCCGAGCAGGCGCTTACCTTCCGGGTGCGCAGCTCCAGCGCCGAGCCCTCGGCTCGCAGGAGATAACATCCCTCTAGGGGCGGGCTTAGCCCCGCCCCAGCGATTTGTTAGGTGGCCCGCCCGAACCCCGAAGGCACTGTAACCGGTCCTGAGCACTAGGTGCTGGCTCTTAATACCTCCAGCACTTCCCCCGCGTGCCCCTCCGCCTTCACCTTATGGAACACGTGGACAATCTTGCCATCCGGCCCAATGATGAAGGTAGTGCGCTCTATTCCCATGACCTTCTTGCCATACATGTTCTTCTCTTTCATGACGCCGAAAGCATTGGCCATCTTCTTATCGGCATCTGAAAGCAGGGTGTAAGGCAGGTCGTACTTCTGCTCGAATTTCTTTTGCCGTTCCGGCGCGTCGGCGGAGATGCCCAGAATGACGGCGCCAGTCTTCTGCAGCTTGCTGTATGCGTCGCGGAACCCGCACGCTTCTATGGTTCAGCCCGGTGTATCAGCCTTGGGAAAGAAAAACAGCACCACCGTCTTGCCCCGCAGCTCCTTCAGCGACACCAACTTGCCGTTCTGGTCAGGTAAACTAAAGTCAGGTGCTTGATCGCCCTTTTCCATGCCGTGTTCTCCAATTCGCCATTTATACCGTAGGGGCGCTGCGGCCGTCATCTGCGCCCTCCTGAGTGTTCCACTCGCCGCGCCGGCGTGGGCGCAATACGGCCGGCGCTCGCAGGTTTCCAGGGGGCCACGGGCCATCGCCATCCTGCAGTTGCAGGGCAAGCGCGCGCGCATCATTCCCGTTGTCATCATGATCAACGGCCAGTTCTACGACGCCGGCATCTACCGCGCCGATCCTGTGCCCATGGCGCTGGACTCCGGGGTGGTTTACGAAGCGGAGCGCAGCGGCGCTCCCGAGGGACTGTTCACGGTGGGCAATGCCCTGCAGGTGGGGAAGCACTGGTACGGGCTGGGCCACTGGGAGACCAACCAGCAGATGCAGGAGGCCAAGGCGGCGCGCGCGAAGGCACAAGCCCAGGCCAAAGCCGCCGAGCATGAATCAGCGAATGAAGGTGATTCGGGGCCGCCCGTGCTGCGCCGTCCCGGCAACGAAAAAGCGCCCAGCCCGCCGCCAAGCAAGCCGCCAGCCCAGAAGCCCGCTCCCCCTCCGGCGCCGGAAACCGCCAAAGCAACTCCGCCCGCGCCAGCCTCCTCCGGCGGTCCCGACGAGTACGACCCCAACCGGCCCATCCTGCGGCGCGGGGCTCCATCGGTCGCATCGAAAGAAGAGTCGTCGTGGCCGGCGGACGAAAGCCCAGCCAGCACGGCCGCCGGAACCAAGGCTCCAGCCGGTAAAATTGCGCCGAGCGCGCCCAAAATCGAGCAGATGCCCGCCATCTCCGACGCTGCCGGCCCCGAGCCCCGAGCCTACAGTTTCCGCCTGACGCCGGAAGAACGCGACGCCGATTACAAAAAGATGGAGAGTTACGCCCAGGATGCGGTGAGCAAATATGAGCGTGTTCGCCGTCCCAATTTTGCCTCTGCCCAACTGGGCGAGACCGAATTCCACATCTTCGATGTGGATTTGAGCAATGAGCCCGTGTTTGTGCTCAGCGCGCCCGCCATGGTGAATTTCGGCGCCCGACCATCGCGCACGGCCCGCCGGCCTTCCACCCGCCGCACGGTGCAGTCGAATGAGCCAGTTGCCGGCAAGCAGGAGCAGGCTTATGTCACCGTAGTGGGCCGGGTTGACCTCTATGGAGAGGTGAAGCTGATTTTTTCTTCTGTGACCGACAGTGGGCATCTGGACGAAATACCGCGCCTGCAGCTGATTGACGCCGTAGATGTGGATGGCGATACCCGCGCCGAACTTTTGTTCCAGGAAACGACGGATAACGGCCAGGGTTATATCATCTACCGCGTTTATCCCGACCAGCTTATGCAGTTGTTCGATACGCGGGGACCGGAAGACTGAACTAATTGACGATTGAAAAACCTGTCATCCCGAGCGAGGCTGAGCCGAGTTTGCGAGGTGAAGGCGAGTCGAGAGCCTGCCCTGAGCTTGCCGAAGGAGACCTTGTGCTTCCGTCACAACCCCCAACTTTTCCCGTGACTGGAGATTTCAATAGCCCGAGCGCGCGCTGCCTCTACCGCGAATCAGCAATCGTCAATTAACTAAGTTTCTTCTCCAACAACTGATTCACCACCTGCGGATTCGCCTGCCCCTTCGATGCTTTCATCACCTGCCCTACAAAGAAGCCTTTTACCGTGGTCTTGCCCGCGCGATACTGCTCCACCTGCTTGGGGTTGGCGGCAATAATTTCGTCGATGATCTTCTCGAGCGCCGCCACATCTGTGATCTGCTGCGGCTTTTCCCGCTCATAGACCGCCGGGAAATCTTCTCCACCGGCAAACGCCTTGTCATACAGGTCTTTGAGGATCTTGCTGGAGATCGTGCCGGACTCCACCAGATCGGCCGACATCGCCACGCCTTTCATCGAAACCGGTGATTGTTCAATCTCAAGGCCTTTGGCTTTCAGGCGACCCATCAGTTCGCTTTGCACCAGGTTGGCTACGCGCTTGGGATTCTTTGCCGCTTTGGCGGCCTCTTCAA
>DASVBI010000298.1:0-2224 GCA_036375915.1 Terriglobales bacterium
GGGTTCGTTTTCCAGGGAGAGCCGTTCAAGTTCTGGCACGGCCGCAAACGCGGCACCTCACCTGCGGGCATTCCTCTTCCCGCGCACGTCATCTGCACGCAGAATCACGACCAGGTTGGCAACCGCGCTCGCGGCGAGCGCCTGGACGTGCTGGCGCCGCGCGGCGCCTGCAAACTGGCCGCCGCCCTTCTTCTGCTGGCCCCGGAAACTCCCCTGCTTTTCATGGGCCAGGAGTACGGCGAGAAGGCTCCATTCCTGTTCTTTACCGACTACGGAGACCCAGGGCTGCAGAAGGCGGTGCGCGAGGGCCGGCGCCGGGAGTTCGAGCATTTTGTCGCCTTTGGCGGCGAGGTGCCCGACCCCCAGGCTCCAGAGACGTTCGAACTGTCCAAGTTGAAGTGGCCCGTGGATCGGAGAACCAGTGGCCAGTGGGCAGTGGGCCAGAAAACCAGTGGCCAGGTGGCAGTGGTCCGTGGTCAGAAGAACCCACACCAAGAAATGCTTGAGTGGTGTCGGAGGCTCATTGCACTCCGGCGTGAGGTGGTGATGCCGGGGGAGCGAACCGGCAAGGCGGAATTGGTGGATGAAGGTATCGTTGTGCAGGTGCCGGCCGGGAATCCCAAGGTGCGCGTGATTGCTGAATTTCCTGACAGCCGGCGACAGAACTCGCCCGCATCGGCAGAATGGACCGAGCTGCTTGCTTCCGATGAGGATGGATATCGCGTGAGAATCTTCGGCCGGGTGTGAGAACCAGGAAGCACAGCCACGGGCTTCCACACGACTTCGCTTCGTGAAGTAATGCCGAGCCTGGTCAGGGAAAGCGCAAGGTCCCTCGACTCACGCTCGCCTCGCAAGCCCGGTTCGCGTTCGCTCGGGATGACAAAAGAAGATGAGCCTTACCCCGGGAGAGCGATAAGCCTCCGGCTGCCTGCGCAGCCAGTGGTCCGCGAATTTTGCTGACCACTGCCCACGGACCACTGGCCACTTCCCTACCTGTTAAAATTGATTTGTTCCCACCACCCCGATGGACCGCGCTCGTATCCGCAATTTCGCTATCATCGCGCACATTGATCACGGCAAATCCACGCTGGCGGACCGCCTGCTGGAGCTGACCGGGTCGCTCTCCGCGCGCGAAATGCAGGGGCAGGCCCAGGTGCTCGACGCCATGGACCTGGAGCGGGAACGCGGCATCACCATCAAGGCCCATGCCGTGCGCATGATGTACCAGGCCAAGGACGGCGAAACCTACCAGCTGAATTTGATTGATACGCCCGGCCACGTGGACTTTTCTTATGAAGTTTCGCGTTCCCTGGCTTCCTGCGAAGGCGCGCTGCTGGTGGTGGATGCATCGCAGGGGGTGGAAGCGCAGACTCTGGCCAATTCCTATCTTGCCATTAATCACGGTCTGGAAATCATTCCCGTCATCAACAAGATTGACCTGCCCAGCGCCGACGTTGCCCGCACCAAGGAGATGATTGAAGGAGCGGTCGGCCTGGATGCCTCCAACGCGCTGCTGATCAGCGCCAAAACCGGGCAGGGTGTGCCCGAGGTGCTGGAAAGCATCGTGCACCGCATCCCACCGCCCAAAGGCTCGCCGGATAGTCCACTGCAGGCGCTGGTCTTCGATTCCTGGTTCGACCCCTACCGCGGCGTGGTGGTGCTGGCCCGCGTTTTCCACGGCACGCTGCGCAAAGGGCAGAAGATCCGCCTGTGGTGGAACGGGCGAGTTTTCGAAGTGGAAACTCTGGGCGTGCTCACGCCGAAGCCGGTCGAGATTGGCCTGCTGGAGGCGGGCGAAGTCGGCTTCCTGATGGCCAACATCAAGAATGTGGCCGACACCAAAATTGGCGACACCATCACCGACGACGCGCGCCCGGCCATCGAGCCTCTGCCCGGCTTTGAAGACATCAAGCCCATGGTGTTCGCCGGCCTCTACACCGTGGACGCGCACGAGCACACGGCGTTGCGGGAAGCGCTGGAAAAATTGCGGCTCAACGACTCTTCATTTTTCTTTGAGCCGGAAAGCTCGGCCGCCCTGGGCTTCGGCTTTCGCTGCGGCTTCCTGGGCTTGCTGCACATGGAGATCATCCAGGAACGTCTGGAGCGCGAATTCAACCTCGACCTGATCACCACCGCCCCGGGTGTACGTTACAAGATCACGCGGACCGACGGCGAAGTGGTTGACGTTGATAACCCCTCCCGCTGGCTGCCGCAAAGCGAGATC
>DASVBI010000480.1:0-2344 GCA_036375915.1 Terriglobales bacterium
GCATGCCGCGCCCCGGAAGCTTTCGCCATGACCGCAGTCACCCGGAGCTGTGATTCCCGGCTGCCGTATAATTCCGGGCAGTAACTCCCAAAAGAATTGTCATGCGCAATGCGCGGCCCAACTGGGCAGAAGTGTCGCTGGGGGCGTTGCGGCGCAATTTCCGCGCCTTGTGCGATCTGGCGGGTGCGGGAGTTGAAATCTGCGCCGTGGTCAAGGCCGATGCCTATGGTCACGGGGCGCGGGAATGCGCCCTCGCACTCCAAAAGGAAGGCGCGCGCTGGTTCGGCGTGACTTCCACCGCCGGCGGGCTCCACCTGCGCCAGGCGGGCATCCGCGGCCGCATTCTGCTCATGACCGGCTTCTGGCAGGGCGATGAGCCGGAACTCATTCACCACCAGCTGACCCCGGCGGTCTGGGAACCCTGCCACTTCGAACGCTTGCATCGGGCCGCCGCAAAAGCCGGCCCCGCGCCGCTACCTGTGCACCTGAAAGTGGATACCGGCATGGGACGTCTGGGCGTCGGCATGGCCGAGCTGCCGGCAATCCTGACCCAATTGCGGGCGGCCAGCCACCTGACGCTGGAAGGCGTATTCACGCACCTGGCCTCCGCTGAAGTAGCTGGCGACGCCGACGTAATGCGCCAACTGGAGAGCTTCGAGCAGGCGATTGCCAGCGTGCGGCAGGCCGGCTTTTCCCCGAAATACCTCCACGCTGCCAACAGCGCCGCCATGATCAGCCTTCCCCAGGCGCGCAAAAACCTGGTGCGCCCCGGCATCTCCCTTTACGGCTACTACCTGCCGTTCAGCGGCAATGCTTCCTTCCAGCCACCGCCAGTGGAACCGGTGCTCTCCTGGAAAACCCGGGTCATCTCGCTGCGGGAGCACCCGGCGGGCAGCGCCCTCGGCTACAACAGCACTTACGTGACCAGCCGGCCTTCGCGCATCGCCGTGCTTCCGGTGGGCTATGCCGACGGCCTGAGCCGGCGCCTCTCCTCGCGCGGGCAGGTGATCCTGCGCGGCGCCTGCGCCCCCATGGTGGGCCGCATCTCCATGGACATCACCCTGGTGGACGCAACCGATATACCGGGCGTGCAGATTGGGGACGAGGTGATTCTGATCGGCGCCGATGGCAATCTGCGCCTCACCGCCTGGGACCTCGCCCAAGCCGCCGATACCATCCCCTATGAGGTGCTGTGCGCCATCTCCAAACGCGTGCCCAGGAAATATGTGGAATGAAGAATGAACAGCCGGGTGCCCTACATTCGCCCGCGTAGATTTCCGTTCCGGTAACCACGAAGCTGGGGCGGGCGAATGTGGGGGAGTTCTTCAGGCAAACCCCCACATTTGGCCGCCGCGAATGTTTCTCTGAAGCAGCCTGAGTGCCTGCGGCCAAATGTAGGGCACCTGCTGCTGCTGACTGCTGAGTGCGAACTGCTGTACCTTAGACTTCGTGCCCCATCCCTATGCCCAATGGATGTACTCCTGGGAAACGCGGCTCAACGCCCGCGACAACAACCGCGTGGTGCGCCCGCTGGACTGGGGAGTGGAGTGGACCCGGAAATGGCCCTGCCGGAACGGCTGCGCTCAATCCGACCCCGAACAACTGGTAGGCGAACTCAACCACCACATCCTGGCGCACAGCGATGAATTCTTCTCCTACCGCACCCCCGACGATTTCCGGTTGGAGCGCCAGTCGCCCCCAGCCCCCGACCGCCGGGCGTCAACATTCCTGCGCTTCACCTCGCCGGTAATCACGCCATACTCCGAGAACAACGCCGTTCACGCGCGCTGGTTCCCGGCCCAGGGCGACCGCGCAGTGGTGGTGTTGCCGCAATGGAACGCCGATGCGGAGAGCCACAACGCCCTGTGCCGCATTTTCAATTTTCTGGGTGTGGCCGCGCTGCGACTCAGCCTTCCCTACCACGACCTGCGCAAGCCGCCGGAAATCGAGCGCGCCGACTACGCGGTTTCCTCCAACATCGGCCGCACCCTGGATGCCGCCCGCCAAGCCGTGATTGACGCCCGCTGCTGCCTTGACTGGCTGCAGGCGCAGGGTTACCGCCGCTTCGGCATTGTAGGCACCAGCCTGGGCTCCTGTTACGCCTTCATTACCGCCGCCCACGAGCCCCGGCTGAGCGCCTGCGCCTTCAATCACGCCTCCACCTCTTTCGCCGACGTGGTGTGGACCGGCCAGTCCACGCGTCACATCCGCGCCGGCATTGACCGCCAGATTGACCTCGATCGTCTGCGCCAGGCCTGGCTGGCCATCAGCCCCATGTCTTACTTCGATAAATTCGAGCGCTATCCCAGGCGCTCGCTGGTGGTGTATGCCAAGTATGACCTGA